>NZ_JOGH01000009.1:0-130424 GCF_000721345.1 Kitasatospora sp. NRRL B-11411
GCCATCGCGTGCAACCGCCTGAAAGCCATACCCGGCGCCTCTGGATCTCTGGACCTTACGACGGCCCGTCCAACCCACCAACAACGTAGGACCGCCTGAGAGCCCAGCCCACCCGCCGGCACCGGCCCGGCCAGGCTCTACAGCTCACCAACAGCCAGGAAGCGCGCTCCTGGCTGGAGTCGACGGCCCCCTCCCTGCTCGCCGTCCTGGCCGCCGCCCGCACTGCCCGCGAGGACGCCGCGGCCCTCGCGCTCGTCACCGCCTGCTACGCCTACTTCCACCTCTTGCGCGACCGCGACCTGTGCATCCCCGTCCACGAGCAGGGCCTGCTCGCCGCCGAGCGCTGCCACGACCAGGCCGCCGTACGCAGCATGCTCCACACCCTCGCCATGGGCCACTGCGACCAAGGCCGCCACGACGCCGCCATCGCGCACCTGACCCGCGCCCGCGATATCGCCACCGCCACCGGCGACGAAGCGGGCATCGCCCAGCACACCCGCGGCATCGGCGCCTGCCACCACGCCGCCGGCCGCTACGCCGAGGCCCTGCCGCACCTGGAGCAGGCCCGCGGCCTGCTGCGGCCGCTCGGTCAGCCCCGCGACCTGGCCCTGGCCCTCATCCTCCTCGGTTCCTCCCGCACCGCCCTCGGCGAGCCCGGCGCCGCGATCGACCTGCTGGAGGAGGCCCTGCGGCTGCTCGCCACCCTCCCGGGGCACGACGGCGTCAACGTCGGCCGGGCCCTGGCCTTCCTCGGCGAAGCCCACTCCGCCGCTGGCGGGCGCCCCGAAGCCACCGCCCACCTCTCCAGGGCGCTGGGCCAGTTCGCCGAAACGGGTGCCCAGCCCTGGGTCGCCCGGACCATGCTGCTGCTCGGCGAGGCCGCCCGCCGCGCCGGTGACGAGAAGACCGCCAGGATCTGGTTCAACGCCTCCCTCGCGATGTTCCAGGCGCTCGGCCGCACCACCGACGCCCAGCGTTTGGTCCTGCGACTGACGGGAGCCGCAGGCCAGTGAGTGTCACCACCACCCTTGAGCAGCGAGCCGACTCCTCCCGTGCGGCTCTCGTCGCCGCCGCCGAACTCCAAGGGCTCGACCCGAGCGGCGCCGAACTGATCTACGACGCGCTGAACCGGGTCTACCGCCTGCCCGACGCGGGCGCGGTCGGGAAGGTCCATCTCCGCGGCACGCTCGCCGACGCCCAGCGTCGAGTACGCGCCGCGTGCGCTCTGCTGGCCGCTGGCATACCCACCGCTGCGCCGGTCGGGTGCCTGGACGAACCGGTCGTCGTGGACGGCACCGTCGTCAGCTTCACCGAAGACCTCGGCCGGCGGCAGCCCAGCCCCGGCCAGTTCGGTGAACTGCTGGCCCGGCTGCACCGCATCCCGCCCCTGACCGGTATCGGACTGCCCCATATGGACAAGATCGCCAGGGCCGCCGCCCGGATCGGCCGCCTGGGGCCCGAGGCGCTCACCGACCGCCAACGGCTCCTGCTCCGCCGCCGCCTCGCCCAGGCCGCCGACACATACGGGCGCGTCAACTGGAGCCGTCCCTGCACCGTCCACGGCGACGTCGGCAAGAACAACTTCCTCCTCACCAAGGACCGCGGAACCGCGCTGATCGACCTGGAGAGCATGTCGATCGGCCACCCGGAGACCGACCAGGCCGCCCCCGCGTGGGCAGTCGGTGCATTCGGTCTCGACCCCTCCTACTACCAGCAGTTCGCCCAGGGGTACGGCTACGACATCACCACCGTCGACGGCGGGAAGCCCTTCGCCGCCCTCGTGCCGATCTTCGGCATCATGTCCTGCCTGTCCTACCTCGAAGTCTCCCGCACCAGGCCCGACGTGCGCCCGGAAGCCGAACTGCGTCTGGAGACGATCCTCTCCGGCACGCCACAACCCTGGAACTGGACTGTCGACCCCATCCTCGCCCCCACCCACGCATCCACGCGATGACAGCACAACCAGGGCCTACCACGGCCCCGACCACCCTGCCCGCACCGCCGTCACCGCGACCGGCCCGAGAGGTCCCCCGTTGACCTGGCTCACGCGCTCGTCCTGGTGCCGCGCCGCACGGCGACTCCTCCTGGCGCTGGCGCTACTGCCGGTGCTGACCGCCCCGGCGGCCCCGGCCGCCGGCCGCATGGTCCACGGAACGGTGCTCTCCAAGGACACCGCGGTGGTCCGTGTCCGCCCGGGCGAGCTGTTCTCGCTGCACTGGCGCCTCGCCGTGGCCCCTGGCACGGACCACCGGCCCGTGGCTCCGCTGCCCGACCCGGACGTGCTCACCTTCGTCGGAGCCGACAAAGTCCCTCCCCACGGATGGATCGAGACAGCTGGCGACGGCGGCGACCTCTACCTCGTCTTCAGGGCCCGGCACCGCGGCACCACCGTGCTGCACGTCGAGAGCTGCTCGGGCTGCAGGCAGGACTACGGCGACACCTACCGCGAGCGCAACGCCTACCAGGTCGTGGCCGGTGACGAGGACTCAGCAGCCTCGGGGTGCGCTGTCGGTGCCTCGTGGGACGCTGCCCATGCCGAGCTCCAACAGGGTTGCAAATATGACCAGTTGGCCAATTCACCGGATCGTGTGGCTTCTCCGGGGACATGCCGACACGGGCCAGGGCCGCCGCCTACGGTGAGACGTCCGCAAGCGCACTCACGTGCGACGACCGAGCACTCGGCCGATCGCTGCTCCGCCACGCCCGGACGCGGGCGGTTGCCCCGTCCGCGGCCGCGTCCGCGTCCCGAGGAAGGAGAAGTTCCGTGTCACACACCTCGGTGGTGGGAGTCCACCTGGTCCTGATCGAGGGCGGCAAGGTGCTGCTGGGCCGCCGTACCGGAACCTCGTTCGCCGAAGGCCACTGGCACACCCCGGCCGGCCACCTCGAAGCCGGGGAGTCGGTGCTGCGCGGCATGGCCCGGGAGGCGGAGGAGGAACTCGGCATCCACGTCCGCGAGAAGGACCTCGACCTCGTCCACACCCTGCACCACTTGGATGCCGACGACGGCCTGGGGCGGCTGCAGTTGTTCTTCACCGCCCGCTCGTACGCCGGGCCGGTCACCAACCGGGAGCCGGACAAGTGCTCGGAGCTGGAGTGGTGGCCGCTGGAGGCGCTGCCGGATCCGACCGTCGCCTACACGGCCGCCGCCCTCGCCGAGATCGCCGCCGGCCGCCCGCTGTCCGTCTTCGGCTGGCCGACAACGGGAACGGCCGCCGATCCGTCCGCGACGGCCGTGGGGAGTTCGGAGAGTCGGCTGGTGATCGTCCGGGGGAACTCGGCGTCGGGCAAGTCCTCGATCGCGGCCGGGCTCCGGGAGGCGTTCGGGCGGGGCCTGGCCGTAGTCGGCCAGGACGTCCTGCGCCGGGTCGTACTGCGCGAACACGACCGGCACGGCGGCGCGAACATCGGCCTCATCGACACCACCGCCCGCTACGCGCTGGACGCCGGCTACCACGTCGTCGTCGAGGGCATCCTGTCCGCCGCCCGCTACGGCCCGATGCTCCAGCGCCTGGTGGCCGACCACCGCGGCGTATCTCGCTGCTACTACCTCGACGTCCCCTTCGAGGAGACCCTGCGGCGGCACGCTTCGAAGCCCGACCCCCAGCTGCAGGCGGCCGTCACCGAGCGGCACCTGCGCGACTGGTACCGCGAACGCGACCTGCTCCCCGGCGGGATCGAGACCGTCATCGGCGCCGACAGCACCCTGTCGGACACCGTCGGGCGAATCATGCGCGACAGCGGCCTGGCCAACCTCCCCGCCCTCGACGTCTAGCCACCCTGGCCGGCCCACCGGCCGCCTCTTCCACCCTCCATCCCTTCCAACTCTGAGGAGAACCATGGCGCACGCCACGAGCAGGCTGTCGGTCGGTGTCATCGCCCACGACCCGGCCACCGACCGGATCGCCCTTGTCCACTACGGCAAGCCCAGCTGGGCGCCGGGCTCCGCCTGGACCATTCCCGGCGGGAAGGTCGACCCGGGCGAGGAGATCACCCGTGCCGCCGTCCGCGAGCTGTACGAGGAGAGCGGGCTCGTCGCCCGGCCGTCGGCCCTGCGCCTGGTGCACACCATCCACGCCAAGGAGGGCTGGGACGGACTCGGGTCCTTCGTGCTGTTCGTCTTCGCCACCACCGAGTTCACGGGCGAGCTGGTCAACGTCGAGCCGGACAAGCACCTGGAGGTGCGCTGGCACCCCGCCGCCGACCCGCTGCCCGCGCCGATGTTCCCCACCTCCGAAGCCGCGGTGCGGGCCTACCTGGACGGCGGCCCGGCCTACTCCACCCACGGCTTCGACCACGCCTCCGGACCGTACGCACCTGCCTGCGCGTAGCACCCGGCGCGGCACCGTCTTCCTCACGTCGCGGCGGCCCGTCGCCGTTCCCCGTTCCTCCGATGCGAAAGGGCGTCCATGACGCGCAGGACCGAGTCCGCGGATCCGCCGGTCTCCGACAGCGAGCAGCTGCTGTTCGGCGGGCCGATGCGCTATAGCTACGGCTGGGCCAAGCACGAACAAGCCGCCGGGAAGCTGTCGTTCCTCGCGGTGGCCCGGCAGGTCCCGCGGTTCCTGCTGCTGGCCGGGCGGATGGCCTGGACAGCCAGTCCGCGGGCGCTGCTCGTGCTGGTGGTCTCCGAGGTGCTGCGCGGCATCGCGGCGGCGGCGTCGCTGGTCGCTGTCAACCGGGTGCTGGCCGCGCTGCTGGCGCCGGGCGACGTCGGGCAGGTGGTGCGGGCGGCGGTGCCCGCGGTGGCGGCGGCCGGGGCGCTGGCCGCCGGATCGGCGGTGCTGGCGGCGCTGTCGACCTGGGCGACCGGGCGGCTGCAACCCGCGGTGTTCCGGCTGGCCACGCTGGAGTTCCTGGAGGTGGTCAGCCGCTCCGAGCTCGCGGCGATCGAGGACCCGGAGTTCCTCACCGAGGTCGACAGCGCCCGCTGGGGCGCGATGTCGCTGCAGAACATCATCGGGCAGGCCACCGCCGTGCTGACCGGGGCACTGTCGCTGGTCTCGGTGGCCGGGGTGCTGTCCGTGCTGAACCCGCTGCTGCTCGCCATGCTGGTGCTGATCACCGCACCGCGCGGCTGGGGCGCGGTGATCACGGCCCGCCGCCAGTACACCTCCACCCGGGCGATGCTCCAGCACAACCGGGCCAGCACCGCCATCGCCGACATGCTGATCCACCCCTACTCGGCCGCCGAGCAGCGCGTCCACGCCTGTGGCCCGTTCCTGCTGCACCACTACGCGCGGATGTCCGCCGCCTCGGTCAAGGAGCAGAGCCGCCTCGCCCGCGCCCGGGCCGCCACCGACACGCTCACCGCCGCCCTGGCCGGCCTCGCCACCGCCGGCGCGTTCGCCCTGCTCGGCTGGCTCGTCCTCGACCACGCCGTCCCGCTTGCCGCCGCGTTCACCGCCGTCCTGGCGATCCGCACCGGCGCCGCCGGCATCGCCGGCCTGGTGGAGCGGATCAACTCCCTCTACGAGGAGTCGCTGTTCGTCCGCGACCTCGACCGGCTGCGCACCGAGGGCCACCGCCGCGCCATCCCCACCGGCGGCACCCCGCTGCCCGAACGACCGAGGACCATCACCGTCGAGGACGTCACCTTCACCTACCCCGGCAAACCGGCCCCCGCCCTCGACCGGGTCACCCTCACCATCCCCGGCGGGCAGGTCACCGCACTGGTCGGCGCCAACGGCTCCGGAAAGTCCACCCTCGCCCACCTGCTGTGCGGGGTCTACCAGCCGCAGCACGGCAGGATCCGCTGGGACGGCGTCGACACCGCGGGCGCGGACCGGCACCAGCAGTTCCGCTCCACCGTGCTGCTCGACCAGACCTACCAGCGCTGGGCCTTCACCCTGGAGGCCAACCTCCTCCTCGGCCGACCCGAAGTCCCGCTGGCGCAGGCCCAACTGGAAGCCTCCGCGGACTACGCGGGCCTGCAGCGGGTGCTCGACGGCCTGCCCCGCGGCTGGCGCACCCTGCTGGCCAAGGGCTTCGAGGGCGGGGTGAACCTCTCCGGCGGCCAGTGGCAGACCATCGCGCTCGCCCGCACCCACCTGCGCCTGGCCACCCCCGACACGGACGGCCGCCACCCCGCGCTGGTCGTCGTCGACGAGCCCACCAGCGCGCTCGACCCCGCCGCCGAAATCGCCGCGTTCGAACAGATCCGCCGCCTGCGCGACCTCGGCGCCACCGTCATCCTGATCACCCACCGCCTCGCCGCCACCGCCAAGGCCGACCACATCGCCGTCCTCGACCACGGCCGCCTGGTCGAACAGGGCACCCACGCCCAGCTCATGGCCGCCGACACCCTCTACGGCCGGATGTACCGGATCCAGGCCCAGCAGTACGACACCACCCCGGACGCCGGACGGATCCCCGACCAGCCCCGCCCGGCCCCCGCACCCTGACCCCGGCCGGCACCGCCGTCCGGTCCTCGACGAGGATCGGCACCATCAGAACCTCGGTCTTGCCGCCGGCGCCGACCAGCGTCATCGGGACGTCGGCGGGGACACCCTTCTGGTGGATCGCGAAGGTCTGCCGGACCGACGAGCCGTCGACAGCCCGGTCGGCGAACGTCAACCCGCACCCGCCGCAGGTGATTTGTCCCAGACGACCGTCGGCGTGCAGGGCAAAACCTGTCACTGCCTGGCACTGGGGGCAGCGCAGTGTCCGCAGCCACGACTCCCCGGTGGCGAGGTCAGTGGTGGGAATCCACACCTCGACCGGCACGGTCAAGGTGACTCGGCCAGGCCACTCATGCACGTCGTCGTCCATGGACACCAGACGCTACCTGGGTGCCAAACACGCCGCTCGGAAAACGTCAAACCGGTTCGGCAGCGGACCAACTGGCCGCGGTCAGCCCCGAACCAGACCGGTTCGAAAACGGTGCGCCGATCTCGCCCTGGCCAGCCAGCTGCCTGCCTGCCACTGCCAGCATGACGCTCGTCGAGGAGGTCCCCGTCGGCGATGTCCGTGCGCTCGCCACCTCGGACGGAGAAGCTCTCCGCGCGAGCGGAGGGTACATGGCAACCTGCGCAATCTTGGCAACCGCGGCCAGCAAACTTCGGCGGGAGGCGAAGAGCAGGCCACAATCCTCACCCAGTTCTGGGCAAGCTGCGGCGAACCTCTGCACGGGCGGAGGGCACGTCCGCCGTATGGCCGTGGACCTGTGCGTGGTCGGCGAACCTCTGCACGGGCGGAGGGTACAAGGCCCAGGCGTGCGAGAGGTGCACCAACTGCGGCGAACCTCTGCGCGGGCGGAGGGCACCGGGGCGAGCAGGGCGGCGGTGAGGCGCGAACCTCTGCGCGGGCAGAGAGCACCCAGCCATGACCGTCATGTCTACCGCGATCGGCGGCGAACCTCTGCACGGGTAGAGGGCACACGAGGGCGAACCTCTGCGCGGGCGGAGGGCACTCGAACTGGGCGGAGCTGAGCATCGGGTCTCCCGGCGAACCTCTGCGCGGGCGGAGGGCACACGGTCCAGAAGTCCGCACCGAAGTGTCCCCACGGCGAACCTCCGCACGGGTGGAGGGCACCGCACCAGCGCGTTGAACCGCCCCTGCGCCGTCGGCGAACCTCTGCACGGGCAGAGTGCACTTGGTCGGCCGGAGCGCGTTCCACCCCGCGTTCGGCGAACCTTTGTACGAACGGAGGGCACGAACCGTGGGTTCCCAACCAGCCCACCACCGACGGCGAACCTTTGTACGGGCGGAGAGCGCGCCAGCCGCAGCATCCACACCGTCCCCTCTGCCGGCGAACCTCTGCGCGGGCGGAGAGAACCAGCCGATCCCCAGCATGCGCGCTGGCTGGTACGGCGAACCTCTGCGCGGGCAGAGGGCACCCGGACCGCGTGCTGTACGGCGTCGCTGGCGAACCTCTGCACAGGCGGAGGGAACCAGCCGATCCCCGGCATGCGCGCCGGCTGGTTCGGCGAACCTCTGCACGGCGGAGGGCACGCAAGGTTGCGCCAGCGGTCCTGGCCGGGGGCCGACGAACCTCTGCGCGGGCGAGGGACACCGGCCGGTGCCGATGTCGGGCCCGAACTCGACGGGCGAACCTCTGCACGGGCGGAGGGCACGTGGAGTGCAGCAGGTCGTAGTCTTCCTGGTACGACGAACCTCTGCGCGGGCAGAGGGGACGGCCAGCCCGACAACTCGTGGGCCTGGGCCCACGGCGAACCTCTGCGCGGGCGGAGGGCACCCTTTGTGAGCTGGGGCGTTGGAGAGGTTTTGCTGTTTCTTTGTCAAGGAGCGGGGAGGTGGTCGGTGTTGGTCAGGTGGTCCTGTTGCGGGTGGTGAGGCCGAGTGCGGGGTGGAGGTGGAGTGTGTGGGTTCGGGTGGTGTAGGGGCGGGTGCCTGCGGGGGTGACGGGTTGAGGGAGGAGTGCGAGGTGGCGTAGTCCGCCGATGGTGTGCCAGGAGTCGGGTGGGCGGGTGTCGGGATGGTGGCGTGGGAGGAGGGTGGCATGGATGGGGAGGGTGTGGTTCATGAGGTGGCGGATGGTGGTGAGGTCGTGGGGGTCGACGGTTTCGGGGAGGGGGTGGGTGCAGCGGGGGTTGAGCCAGCGGGTGCCGTCGGGGCGGGTGTAGACGGGTAGGACGCGCAGGGTGTCGGCGCCGAGGCGGGTGGCGGGGTCGTCGACGAGTCCTTCGGAGAGGTGGTGGAGGTCGTGGACCTTGTGGGGCGGGTTGATGGCGGCGATGGCGGCGCGGACGGTGTGCTGGGTGTCGCCGACGTCGCGGGCGCGGCCGTCGGGGGTGGTGAAGTCGTCGGCGTAGACGGCTTCGATGAGGGCGGGGACCTGTTGGGGGATGGCGAGGGTGACGGTGCGGGTGTTCTTCGGGGCGAGGGCGCGCAGTTCTTGGCGGGTGTGCAGGAGCAGGCTCTTGTCGTAGACGGGCAGCCAGCTGGGCGGTAGGGCGCCGGGCGGGGTGAGGACGACGAGGACGGGGCGGCGGGCCCAGGCGGGTCGGTCGGTGCGGGGGTGGCGGTGTCCGCGGCCGGCGCGTTGGAGGAGTTGGGCGGCGGGGGCGAGGTCGGAGACGACGAGGTCGAAGTCGACGTCGAGTGACTGCTCGCAGACGGGGCTGCTGATGACGACGAAGGGGCGTTTGGGTCGGGGGCGTCCGGGGCCGGTCCAGCGTTGGATCTGCTTGGTGAGGGTGGCGCGGTGCTGGTCGGGGAGTTTGGAGTGGAGCAGGAGCAAGCGGGGGGTGTGGGGGCCGATTCCCCAGGCGGCGCGCAGTAGTTGGCGGGTCTGCTGGGTGTCTTCGACGGTGTCACAGGTGACGAGGGCACTGCCGGTGCGGGTGTCGTGCAGCGGGGCGAGGGCCTCCAGGAGGGCGCGGGCGCGGCTGTCGGGGGCGGCGGGGTCGTTGCCGGGTTCGGCGTCGGGGATGCGGATGGTGAGGGTGTGGGCGCGATCGGAGGGGATGTCGGGGCGGGAGGCGGTGGTGGTGCCGGTGGCGTCGGTGTAGGTCCAGCCGGGGTAGGAGGGTTGGACGGTGATGGGCTGGGATTGGGGGTTCTGGCCGGTGCGGTAGGCGTTGACGAGGCTGGCGGCGGTGCGGCCGGTGAGGGTGGCGGAGAGCAGGACGACGGGGGTGCCGAGCGCGCCGAGGGGCCTCGTCGATGACGACGACGTGGCGGGTCAGGCCGAGCCAGCGGATCGCGTTGAACTTCACCGGCAGAGTGGCGATGGCGGCCTGGTCCCAGGTGCCGGCGCACGCGTGGGCGAGCAGGCCGCGGTAGCGGCCGCGCAGCCACTCCTCGACGATGGCCCAGTCGCTGTGGATGCTCCCGCCGATCGGGTTGTAGCCGTCGTGGAGCCAGGCGGCGGAGTGCAGCAGCACGGCCGGGTGGCGGCGCCCGGTGAGGCGGCCGAGGTGTCGGCAGTGCTCGCGCAGGCGTTCCCACTGGGGGTCGGTGGTGGCCATGGTGGGCAGCAGCAGGCAGGGCCCGGCGGCTCCGCTGGTGGCGGCGGTGACGGCGCAGGCGAACAGTCCGCATTCGGTCTTGCCGTCGCCGGTGGGCGCGGTGACGAGTAGTAGTCCGGGTCCGCCGGCTTCGACGAGGGCGGGGAGCCGGCGTTCGAGGTCTTCCTGGAGCGGGTGCAGGGTTTTGCCCGCGAGGCGGGGGAACAGGTCGGCGAAGGTGGTGGCCTTCGGCCGGGGTGCGGTGGTGAGCTGGGCGCGGCGCAGGGCGCGGGGTGCGGCGTGTTGGGCATCGTCGAGGTGGGCGGCCCAGTTGCCGGGGTGGTTCTTCCACTGGCGCTGGCGGGCGCGGATCCAGCCGGCTTGGGAGACGAGCCAGTCGGCGAGCATAACGGTGCCGGTGACGAGGACGGCCGCGGGGGCGGGGGCGGGCCGGGTGGGCATGGGCGGGTCGCCGAGGCGGTCGGCGGCCAGGCGGAGCAGGGCTTCGCGCTGGGTGTCCCACTGGTCGTGGCCGAGCGCGGGCGCCGCGTCGAGGGGGCAGGTGAGTTGGTCGCCCTGGTGGGAGAGAGCGGGGTGCCACAGGCCGTGGTGGCCGCCGAGGATCTGGGCGAGCTGGTGGGCGACCAGGCGCAGGGGGCGGTCGTCGAGGGGAAGTCGGTAGAGGCGGTGGAGGAGTTCGGGCAGGGCGAGGTGGACGCCGCGGTCGTGGCGCAGGTGTTCGCCGGGTGGTGCGGGCGGGTAGCCGGGGGTGCCGGTGTGGTGGTCGGCGTCGCCGAGTTGGCTGAGGAAGGCGGGGCTGATCTTGGCGAGGTCGTGGAGGGCGGCGAGGAAGACGAGCAGGGTGCGGGCCTGATGCTCGGTCAGGTTCCAGCCGGTGGCGATGGCGTGGCGCTGGTTGGGGGTGAGGTAGGCGTCCCACAGGCGTGCGGCCATGACGGCCGCGTCCAAGGCGTGGCAGCCGGCCGAGTAGGGCTTCTCGAGGCCGCGCTGCTTGGCGGGGAGACCGGGGTCGAGGGCGGACATGGCGGCTGCGGTCAGGGGCGGTGGGGAGCGATGGACAGCAGGCCCAAGCCGTAGGAGCGGCCCTGGCCGATGCCCTTGCGCAGTGCGGTGCGCAGGGCGTCGGGGTCGGTGATGGTGGCGGTGCCCTCGAAGCGGGTGATCCGGAAGGAGCCGGACTGGGCGGTCTCCCGCAGGACGGTGGCGATGGGCTGGCGCAGGTCGAGGATCGTGTGGGGTTGGAGGCCGGCGAGGAGGGCCTGGCGGTGCCACCAGTCGACGGCGTCCTGGCCGATGAGGCTGACGGGTTTGCCGCGGGGGCGTTCGACGCCGGGCCGGTGCGGTTCGCGGACCGAGCGCTGGGGCTGGGCGTCGATCCGGTACTGGACTGTGCGGCCGGCCTGCGCCCAGTCCAAGAGCGGGGCGAGGTCGCGGTACTCGACGTCGGCGCTGGTGTAGCCGGTGGGCAGGGCGTTGCGGTTGACGGGGATGGCCGACTGGACGAGGAGGGTGGCGCAGCTCTCGGTGCGCTCCAGGCGGAACAGGACGCCGGCGGCGGCGCGCGGGTGGGGGCCGAGTTGGTCGGGGAAGAGCGACTGGACGCGCCGGTGCAGGGAGCCGCGGTCCCTGAGGTCGGCGCGTACTTCCCGGCAGTAGCGGTTCAGGGGGATGCGGGCGAGGTTCAGGGGTGCGGTCAGGACGGTCATCGCTGTTCCTCCAGGTAGTGGGCGAGGGCGTTGAGGTAGGCGGTTCCAAGGCCGGCGTCCGGGGCGGGGAGGGTCCGGGTGCGGTACCAGATGTTGCGGTCGGTGAACTGCCCACCGGGCAAGGGCTGGTCGCGCAGTTGCCGGTCGGGCGGGGCGCCGGGTTCGGGCGGGGTGTCGTGGACGAAGCCGACGGGGCGGGGTTCCTTGTCCCAGGGCGGCGACGGGGGGCGGTGCAGAGGCAGGTGGTCGAGGGCGTCGAGGGCATCGGGGCAGGTGGTGAGGAAGACCGGCACGTCGGGCGGGCAGGAGCGGCGGCCGAGGTAGGGGGCGAAGACGGGCCGGGCCAGGGCCCGGGCGGCGTCGGCGACGGTGCCGGCAGGCCCGGTGACGGCGACGGTGAACGCGGCGTCGCAGAGGTAGGCGCGTTCGGTGACGATCGTGCTGGTGCCCTCGGTGCGGGGGCTGCCGTCGGCGCGGGGCACGGCCAGGTGGGCGGGCAGGCCGCCGCCGATGGTGTGGAAGTCGATCTCCCGCTGTCCGGGGCGGTCGACGCGGATGGTGAAGGCCAGTTGCCGCAGGTCCTGGTTGGGGTGGGTGTCGGGGCGGCCCATCGCGGAGGCGATCAAGCCGATCAGGCCGCTGCGGGTGGGGTGCTTCTCGGTGGGGTGGAAGTGGTGCTCGGCCTGCAGTCCCCAGGACTGCATCGGCGAGGAGAGGTGGAGGAGGATGCCGGTCACGGGGAACTCCAGGAGCGGCAGCGGGGCGGCCCGGCAAGGCGGGGCCGGGAAACGGTGGGGGCCTACGCGGTGAGGCGGGTGACGGCGTCGGTGGTGCTGCTGATGAGGTCGTCGAGGCTCTCCATGCGCTCGCCCAGGTCCGGGACGGCGTCCTCGACGAGTCCGGCGTGGGCGTGGAAGGCGCGGTGGGCGGTGCCGAGGAAGCGGTCGGTGGCGGCGGCGTGCCGGCTGAGGGCGGCCAGCGAGCCGGGTAGGAAGCCGCCGTCCTCGGCCGCCTGGACGGGGCTCTCGAACGCTCCGACGAGGTTGACCGGGCGGTCGGTGCGCACCACGACGTAGACGAGGTGCGGCACGGTGAACGCGGCGGTGTTGTTGCCCTTGGCCGGCAGCACGGTGGTGATGAAGGCGCGAACGAACGCCTCCAGCACCTCCCGTGCGGTGGCTTCGTCGCCGTCGAGGTTGTGCAGCAGTTCGGGCCAGTTCAGCGAGGCGTATCGATGGTACACACCGCTGGTGTACCGCTGGTCGCCGATGTGCCCGGCACCGCTCTCCG
Source organism: Kitasatospora sp. NRRL B-11411 (assembly GCF_000721345.1). Taxonomy (NCBI): domain Bacteria; kingdom Bacillati; phylum Actinomycetota; class Actinomycetes; order Kitasatosporales; family Streptomycetaceae; genus Kitasatospora; species Kitasatospora sp. NRRL B-11411. The sequence goes on from NZ_JOGH01000009.1 coordinate 12,929, forward strand.
TTCCGCCTTTCAGCACGTCGTCCACGGCTGAGAAGAAGTCAGTTTGCACGGACAGGCGGTGGGTGGTCAGGCCGTGGGCGACCTGGACGGCGCCGTTGACGCTGGAGGCGGCCTCGTTGGCGAGCATCCGGCCGTAGGCGGCGACCGCGGCGTTGCGCGAGCGCAGGATCGCCAGCACCGGGGCCTTCAGCTCCTTCGGCGCGTGGGCGTCCATCGCCTTGGCCCGCGCCGACTCCCTCTCCTCTTCCTCCTCCCGCTCCTGGTCCTCGTCGGCGAACGGGGCCGTCTTCTTGCTGCCACGCTTCTTCGCGGGCTTCGCGAGGCCGGCCTCGACCGCGGCGACGGCCACCTTCAGCGCCTCGGCTTCGGCATCCGCGAGGTCGGCGAACTCGGTCAGCGCGCTCTCCGGCAGGAACAGCAGCGCGTTGGTGCCGCCGCTCTCGGCGATCCCCAGCCCCTTGACCCGGGCACAGTGGATGAGCATCTGCGCGGCGGCCAGGGCCTGTTGGAGATCCCAGCCGCGTTCGGCGAGGATCGCGGCCACCTCCTGGGGCACCTGCCGGGTGCGCAGCGCCCGTACGCCGAGTGCCTTCTCCACGTCGGCGCGGGTGTGGCGGCGGGTGTTCTGCGCGGACAGGCGCCCGCGGGTGACCGCGCCGTAGGTGGCGACCTTCGGGACGCCGTTGCGGTCGCGGTTGAGGTTGGAGTACGGGAAGGACTGGAGGAGGTGGACGTCGACGTGCACGGGTTGCGGGGGGTCGAACACGGTGCCCTCGACGGCCTTGTCGGCGGTCATGGGAGGAACCTTCTTCTCAAGGGGTGATGGGGTGGAAAGCCTGGAACCATTCGCGGCGGACCTGCTCGGCGTGGCGGTTCCAGCGGGTCAGGTCGCGCAGCAGCACCGACCAGGCCACCGGCGCCTTCTTCGAGCACAGCCAGCTGATCGCGCCGGGGAGGGCGAGCACCAGGTCGTCGAGTTCGCCGCCGGCCAGCGTCCGCAGCGCGGCCCGGGCGTTGGCCGCGCGTATGCCGTGCTGGATCGCCTCGTGGTAGCTCCAGCCGAGGTTGTGGCGCGCGAACCCGGGACGGGGCGGGCGGAAGCGGTACTCCCCGGCCGTCCGCGGGTTCGGGGCATCGTGGAAGGCGTAGAGGCAGGCGATCATGGTGAACAGCCGGGCCTGCTTGTCATCCTTGAGGAACGCGTGGACCTCCTCGTCGGGCTCGGCGTTCAGCAGTTCCTCGACGATCAATGGCGGAGCACCCTCGCTCAGGTCGTAGGCCAGCCCGTCGGCGAGAGCCCCCCGGCCGCCGGACCTCGTACAGATCTTCGCGACCAGGCGCATGAAGTCGTTGAACACCAGCAGCGGGTCGGGCCGGCCCTCGGCAGCCGCAGGTTGCTGGGCAGAGGCGGGGGACGTGGTCACGGGTTCGGCCTTCCTCGATCGGGTGCCGCGGGGGGAGATGACGGCACGGCGGTGGGCGGTGATCAGGTCCAGCTCCGCAACGGTGGCGGTCTGCGGCGCGCTCACCTCGTCGTAGACCTGCAGTGCGAGGCGGCGAAAGCCCAACGGCGACGCCTGTCTGTCCTCGGCGGGCAGCTGTTCGGCAGTGACCGCGGCCCAGAACGGCTCCTCGGCCCGGTCCCAGAACAGCATGTCCGCCAGCCCCGTCCACGGGTTGTGCTTCGGGTCGCCGCCCGTCTCCCGCCACGCGGCCCGCAGCGCGCCGCCGAGCGACTCCGCAGCGTCCTCGGCCGCCTGACGGGCCCGGGCGACCAGCGCCGCCCGCCCTGGATGCCGCGACGGCAAGAACGCGGCCACCGCCACCGGCGTCGTCTGCGACCACCAGTGCTCCATCCCCCCGGCCTGCGCCGCTTGTTGGCAGCCCAGCACCCGCACCCACACGTTTGACACCGCGTCAAGGACCTTCGGCGCTAGGTCCGCGAAAGCGCCCAGCCACACCGGCGGCATGCTCGGCACCCTGCCGCCCGCCGAGACGTCCCTGGCGTGCACCAGGGAGTCGAAGTCCCGCAGCAGCGACCGCCCGGCGTTCGCCAGCCTCGCTCTCCCCTCCGGCGTCGTCATGGTGAACGGGTCCACCGCCGCCGGCAGATCCTCCTGCGTTGCCCACGCGATCCAGCACGAAACCGTCTGCTCCCCGCCTTCGCCGGGTGCCAGCAGCACCGCGTGCGCTGCCCGCCCCGCCAGCAGCGACACCGGCCCGCACGCCACTACCGGCGCCAGCGGATCCGGCAACCCCTCGCGCTCCCAGGGCGCCAGGTCCTCACCCGGAAGCTGCGGCCACCGCCCCGGCGGCGGGCACCCCAGCACCAGCGACGTGAACAGGCTCGACCCCAGCGGGAAGTACGACACCACCCGCCGGTTCGGACCGGCCTTCGACATCTTCGTGGTCTTCCCCCCGTGACTGCGCAACGCCTCCGTCCCGCACGGCCCGTAGTCCCGCCACGCCAGCAGCCATCCGAACGCCTCCGCCGAGGCCACCGGCTCTTCCTGGGGCACTCGGCTGCGCCACGGCTGTGTGTTCCCCGACGGTCGGGTCATCGCCAACCGCCCCGGCACCGCGACCGTCGTGCACTCCTGCGCCAGCCGCGGGTCCTGCAGCAGCGGCCGGTCCGAGTACAGGTCGAACCGGTCCCCGAACTCCTTCACGTAGTCGTCCACCGCACCCGCGTCGAACCGGCCGGCCAGCAGCAACTCCTGCTGCACGTCCTGCCACACGTCCTCGTCCGCCACATCCAGGCCCCCGACCCGCACGGCCAGAGCGGTCAGGAACCGGCGCAGAGCCGCCTCAACAGCCACGTGTTCAACCTGGAGATCCGCCACCAGATGCGCCGCCTTGAGCGCCTGGCGCACACCGACCCGAGCGACCTCGCCCGCAGCCGCACCGGGGACGAACTCAGCGACCTCCTCGGCGGAAACGTCCTCGCGGAAGCGAACCAGGACGCACGGCGAAGCCATCACGTTGAAACCGGCCAAGGCAGACATGGCCCGCTCCTCTGATCGAAGGAGCCGACGGCAGAGCGGAAACCTGCCGTCGACGCCGCAGAGAGGCCGTAGGGCGGCGTGGTCCGGCCGAACGCTTAGACCCGCTCACCAAGGAGCCGGCCTGCTCCAACCAGACGATACGTATACATCGTATCTTCCAATCAGTTAGTGCATCAGAGCAATGGACGCCTCCGCGCGGTGCAGGCCGAGCCCGTAGGCCATCACGCGGAACACGAGCCCCTCCCAGCGCGCCCGGCGCGGCCACGCCCTGGGCAACGGCGGCGAACCAGCAGCCGACCGAGCCGCGATGCAGGTGCGGCAAGATGCCCCGACGGCGACCTGCCCAACCAGCAGGCCGTCGGTGAGCGCCACGCCCGGCCAGACCGGACCAGCCCGGTGCCCGACCAACAGCCGGTCGATCCGCACCGCCTGTCCATCCGGGGCGAGCAACTCGGCGGACTGGGGCCACCACCGGAACGGTGCACGAAACACTCTGCCGCTACGGCACCTTGACGGTTGAATCGCAGGCCGGACGACCGGGCGCCCCGATTGTGCCGATCTCGTCGATCCACTTCGTTGCGGTCACCGCGAAGACGATCCAGAGCCCGAAGGCGCAGAAGATGCACCCGTAGACGAGGGCTTGGCGCAGAATCTCAGCGCCTGTCGCTCGCGTCACCGCTCCCTTCACGCGGCGGCCCTGCCGCTGGGCACGTCGCCGATGCGCAGCAGTCGTTGGAGTTCGTGCTTGCGGACCCGGTATTCGGCACCCAGTCGCAGCACGTGGCAGGGGTACTGGTCGTTCCGTGCCAGCCTGTAGCCGGTGGTCCGGCTGAGGCTGAGCAAGTCGTTGGCCTCGGAGAGTCGGATGGCCGGCGGCAGGCTGGCCACTCGACGGCGAATTGGCAGGTCAGGCAGGTCCAGCACTCGAAGAAGGTCAGCTGTCACGACGCGGTGTTGATCTCCAACCTTCAGGACAGCGCACGGGTACGCGCCTTCCTGGATCATCCGGTGCCCCGTACTGCGCGTGAGGTCCAGCAACCTGTTGGCGTCCACAAGGAGCAGCGCAGGAGGGAGCTTGGCCAAGGCCTCGTGGGAGAAGCGCTTGGCGCGAACCCCCGATGTCATGTCATCTAAAGCAGCCTTCTCCCATCTGGAGTGTTCCCTGTGGGAGAAACTTCTACCACACTTGCTCACAAAGCAGCACTTCTTCACGTTATGCTGCTTCGCATGACGACAAAGCCAGTACCAACCGCACTTACTCTCCGCGTAGGCGAAGCCCTCCGGGACGCTCGCACTCGTCAGGGCCTGTCCGCGCCCGAGGTCGCCAGGCGCTGTGCCGATCTCGGCGTCCCGATCCCGCCTACGGCGATCAACAAGATCGAGACCGCCGGACGCGGGAGCCTCAAGGTCGAGGAGATCCTTGCGTTCGCCGCAGCGCTGAACGTTCCTGTCGCCTCCCTGCTCGTGCCGCTCGGGGCGGAGCCAACCATTGACCTCCTGCCGAACCTTCGCCTGTCCCCGTGGGAGGCCGTGCAGCTGATCACCGGCGAAGGTCCCTTGGCTGATGAGTCGGAGGGCAGTCCACGCTTCACGCTGGCGATGTTCCGCGAGCACGAGGTCGACGTGCAGACGGCGACAATCTCCACACGCGCTGCCCGCGACTGGCGGGAGCAGGCAGGCAAGTCCTCCGTCGGCTCGGACAGATACGACCAACTAACTCGACAGGCAGCCGAGATGGAGCGCATCGCCCGTGAGGACTGTCGACGTCTGTTGGAGACCCGCCAACGAATGCGTGATAGCGGCCTACACCCGGCGCCACTGCCGGAACATCTCGCATTCATCGCCCAGGAAGAGGAGGTGCCCTAACTGAAGGGCTCCATAACCCGCACGTGCTACTGCCGGGATGCGCGGAGATTGCATGACGGCCCCAGCGTCTTGCTCCGCTGCAGTTGCCCTGAACGGCTTCAGGGCCCGCTGCGAGATGTCGACCTACCGCAAGGAGTGCTGCCGCCAGTGCATGCCCGCGAAATCCCAACAAGATCCGGACTGGCCACCGACCCCTCTCTGAATCTCTTTCGGCCAGTCCAAGGATCACCAACGTGCACCGTCTCTTCGATCAACCCGCGTTCCCTGCGACGCACTCCGCCCGTTCTGGTGAGTGTGCGCCGTGAACGACCTGCAGCAACCCGGAGGCGACACGGGCCAGCCTGCGGTCGTGGACCTGCTCCACAGCGGCTGGTACACGGCGGATGAGCTGGCACCCCTCCTGAAGGTCGATCCGTCGACCCTCCGCCGCTGGCGCACCGCCAAGCCGCCGCAGGGGCCGCCCTTCGTCCGTCTCGCCCACCGAACCGTCGTCTATTCCATTCCTGACACCCAGGCGTGGCTCGAATCTCAGCGAGCAGTTCCCCAGAAACCGGAGGCCGCATAGCTTGGCTGACACTCCCGTGATCGTCCCGATCGCAATCGACCTGACTGACGACATTGAGTTCCGGCCGGACCGGCGCCCCGAATTCCGGTACCGCGCTCGTGTGCGCTGGTGGGATCCCGAGGGTGGCGGACGGAAGTCCCTGTCCAACTCGGTCGCCTCCGAAGACGAGGCGAAGGAGTGGATCGACCGCCTACGCAAGGCGGCCAAGCGCGGAATCGTTCCGTCGCTATCGAATGTGACGCTGGCGGACTACGGGGACCAGAACTGGGACCTGGCCATGCGCGGCCTGGAGCCGAAAACCCTCGATCCCTACCGGGCTGGGTGGAAGCTCCGGGTCGTCCCGACTATGGGACATGTCCCGGTCGTGTCGATCACCAACGGCATCACCGACCGAGCCCTGCACGCCTGGATATCCGACGAGGTCGGGAAGTCCTCCGTCAAGAACACCCTTGCCCCCCTCGTCCGGGTCATGGAGCAGGCCCGCCGCGACGGCCTCATCGACCTCAACCCGTGCCGAATGACCGGCTGGCAGTCCCTGTACAAGCAGTTCGAGGACGAGCTGGACAACCCCCGCGCCCTCGCCCTGCCCGACTGGGACGCCCTCGACACTCTCGCCGAGGCGCTCGTCGCCCGTTCCCACGGCGCCTACCGAGTCTGGGGCGACGTCGTCCGCTTCGCCGCGTGCACCGGCACCCGCATCGGCGAGGTCTCCGGCGTCCGGGTCAAGGACATCAACCGATTCGACTGGACGTGGGACCTCTGCCGGCAGACCACACCAAGTCCCGGCGGACTCGTCGACAAGGGCACGAAGGGAAAGCGCCGCCGGACCGTCCCGATCATCAAAGAGATCCGCGACATGGTGACCTGGCGGCTCTCCGTGGTCGGCAACGACCCGATGGCCCGCCTGTTCACCGGCCCCCGGGGCGGACGGATCAGTACGGCCGTCCTGCGCGATGCCACCCACTGGGACGAAGTCGTCACGAAGCTGGGCTATCACTGGCTGCGCCGCCATGGCCTGCGGCACACCGGCCTCACCTGGCTCGCCGACGCCGGCGTACGCCTGCACGTCCTCCAGCGCATCGCCGGGCACGGGCAGATCACGACGACCCAGCGCTACCTCCACCCCTCGCACGCCGACTACGTCGAGGCCGGCAACAAGCTCAGCATCCACCTCAACGCGGGCCGGGAGGCCGCGCCGAAGGATCCTGAGCCCACCGCTCCCCTCCGCCACCTCTACGTCGTCCGCTGAACGACTGCCGGGGTGTGCACCCACTGGTGGGTGCACACCCCGACCGCCCTATCAGGCGTCCACCTGGCTGGAAGACCCATCAGGCACTCCCGAGTAGGAGTTCGTTCCGGATCAGGTGGGGTAGCCGGTGCGGCTGCGGTGTTACATGCTCAGGAAGGCCGAGGCGAAATGGTCGAGGCGTTCCAGCGCAGTGGTGGCGAACGCCTGTACCAAGGCATCCGGGTGTGCCTTCAGCTTCTCTGCTGCCTCCCGGCGGGGGCGGATCACGGCGTCCAGGTCCGTGAAGACGGCGTTCACTGCCGTCAACCCGTGCAGGATCAGCTCCTCACCGTCAGGGGTCAGCCCAGCGACCAGGAGCTCCGGTACAACCTGTGCCCAGGTGCTGCTCGTCCAGGCAGGATGAACCGACTTCGCCGCTCGGCGGCGTGCGCTCGGCGGTCCTCCGGCCCACTCGACCAGAGCTCGTGACCAGGCGTCGGTGTCCTTGCCGATCGCAGTGAACGTCTCGCACAACACGTCTTCGACCAAGTCGTCGAGGACAGTGGCCGGTGCTGCCGGCCAGCGCTGCTCGAACGCGGCAGTGATCTCGTCACGCACCGCAATGTCGAGCCTCTCAAGGTGCTCCGTCCAAGAAGCCGGCAGGCGGTGGCCTCCGAGGGCACGTTCTGTCAGGATCTGGGCGAATCCTTCGGGAGATCGGCGAGCGATCTGGATCACCCCGTGGCTGATGAGGCCGAGGCCGTCGTCGTTCACGAGGTCGTTGCTGTCGGTGGTAAGCCCTCGCTCCAGCACGGCCATGCAAGCGTTCACCGCTTTGGGGTCCACCGGTGCGTTGGAGTGGAGCACCATCCCGATCGCCTGCAGCACCTCGGGCACTGCCTGATCCGGCCCCCGGGTGCCGAGCAGGGCCAGACGCCCCAGGCGGTCCTCCGCTGATCTCGTGCAGTGCCACGTATGCCGGGCGACCTGTGCGCAGATCGCGGCCGGATCAGCGGCTTCTGTTCCGGTTGCCGCGTCCGCGAGAGCGCGAAGGAGTTGCTCTTCCTGTTCGGGGTGGTCGTCCGCCATCGCGAGTGCAAGCTCCGCGATCCTGGGGTCACCCGCACGTTCGGAAACCCACTGCCAGACCTGCTTCGGGTGCCGGGTCGCCAGGCCGGCCAGCAGCCCAGCATCGCCTGGCAGTGGCCCTCTGGCGATGCGGTCCAGGATGGGATCAGCGCCGGTCGCGTTCTCGCCTACCGCTGCGGCGAAGGCCGGGAGGACCTCGCGCGCCGTACCGAAGCAGGAGGGATCTGCGGCTTCCAGCAGGTCGATGGCCTGAGCAGTGGTCAGCTGACCGGCCAGCGTGATGGCGGTGGACTTCTGGGCTTCGACGTCCTCGGCCCAGGTGGCGGTGAAGGTGTTGGGTGGTTGAACGACGAGGAGGCGCGAGAGCCCCGGGTCGTTGAGTGCCGCCACCGCGACGGGCTCGCCATTGGCTGCTGCTCCTACCAGGTCGGTCCGGCGGGTTCCTGTTCCGAGCGCGGCCTCGGCCGCCCGGCGCCGCACGGACAGCGGAAGGTCCGTCCACCGCGTAGCGATCTTCTTGGCAAACCTCGTGGCAGCCTCCACCAGGATCTGCTCGGCGTGCGCAGGCAGCGGCTGGTGATGATTACCGGGCAGGCCGCGGCCCGCGATCTGGCGCAGTTGCTCGGGCACTGCGACCAGCGTGTTGAGGAGGTTCAGGTGCTCGGGCTGGTGCAGGACCGGTTCGGCGAGCAGCGGTTCGAGTAGGTCGAGGGCTTGGTCGAGCTGGCGCTGGGTCTCTGAAAGGTCAGGAAGCGTAGCGGTCCTGATGGTGAGGGTGTTCGCTTGCTCGGGCGTGGCGTGCCGCACGAGTTCGATCATGACAGTCAGGTAGGGCTGCAGGGCCGCGAGGAGGACACGGGCGACGGACTCGGGGCCCCGCTTGGCCGCATCCGCGAGGTCGAGTCCCAGTGGTGGTTCGTCGGTGCGGTCGCGGACCCAGCGCGAGATCGCGCCGAGGAGGGTGCCTCGGCGGGCCATCAGTGCTTGTCCGTTGTGCCAGCTTTTTGGACCTGCCCAGGTCTGGAATGTACGCAGCAGGGTGTCTGGCTGGTGGCCGCCGAAGACGGGCCGGGCGGCATCCGCCAGCCAGGCGATGTCCAGCACGGATGCCACAGCCGCCGAGGTGGTCTCGGGGTTGATGCGTCCTGCCAGTCGGGCGAACTCCTGACACAGGCGGTCCAGTTCGAACCGGTAGTAGGCGACAGCGTCGGTGTTCCCCCAGAGCTGCTCGGAGGCCGGCACAGGCCACTGTCGGACCAGCCGTTCGGCGAGCTGCGCGAGAAGTGTCGGATCAGCGGGGACTGCCTGGGAGGCGAGGCGGACAACGCTGGTCCAGTGGCCGAGGTGGGCGTCTTCGGGGAGCAGACCGAGGACGAAGGCGGTGATCGCCGAGGCGGCGGCTCGGTTACCGCTGTCGCGGGCGGCTGCGGCCAGTACGCCGATCTGCGGATCGAGCCGACGAGTCGCGGCGTCCAGGGCGTCCGCGTGCTCCTGCGGGGTCATCTCCGGGGTGAGGCCCGAGTGGGCGGCCAGGCAGCGCAGGGCGGCTTGCGGGTCCAGCCGGACCTTGGCCCCCGGGGTGAGGGCGTCGGCCAGGACAACGGCGGCGGCCAGGTCGGGGCGGAAGGTGTACGGCGGCGTGTCCACCAGCCCGGCGTCGGCAAGGTCGTCCAGGAGCCGGTCGAGCCGGTCAGGCTCGGACGGCAAGCCGGAGACCGCTCCGTGGAGAACGGCGATGTCCTGACCTCCGTGGTGCGCGGCCCGGTCGCCGGCTTTGGTCAGCAGCGCGAGAGCGACCGCGACCGTCCGGTGCAAGCCGGGGTCGCCCAGTGGCGCGAGCCTGTTGGCGACCAGCTCCCGCAGCAGGCCGGAGGCGTCGCTCCAGTCGAACTTCCCGTTGGACAGGGCCACTTGGCAGGCGGTGTGAGCGATCAGGGGATTGCCGTCGGCCAGGCCGATGACGGCCGTGCGGAACTCGTCCAGTTGAATGCCGTGGTCCGTGATGATCGTGTCGATCTCCGGACGGTCCAGGCGGCGAAGTACGACCGGGATGCCAGCCTGGTGCTCGGCTCCGGCGGCGTAGAGCGTCCGCTCGCGATGGCCCGGGCGAACGGTGAGGACCAGCCGGACTCGGTCGAACCGATGGTCGGCGAGCATCGCGGCCACCGCCGTCAGGCTTTCGCTGCGATGGGCGTCGTCGATCACGAGGATCGGCGGCGCGTCCAGCCCCACCTCTGTGAACGAGTCAAGCGTAATTGAGGCCCCGGAAGGGACGACCAGGGTTGTGGCGACGGACTGGGCCGTCTCGATTGCGATCCTGGTTTTCCCGGAGCCTCCAGGGCCCTCCACCAGGACAACCCGGCCCTCAGGGGACTCCGGGGTGAGCTGGGCGCGGAGCTGATTCTGGATCTCGGCAGCCCCGCGGAGCTCAGCGGCCATCCCGGGCACCGTGCGAGCGAGCCGATCCAGGTACACCTCCGCGGTGACCAGGACCCCGGGCCGGCGCGGGCGGACTCCCAGCTCGGCCTCGGCTACCCAGCGCAGGTCGTCCGACTCCAGCTCGACGACGAGCTCGCCGAGGTCGACGATCTCCAGGTCCACACCGAAGTCCTTCTTCGCCCGCTCCTTCTGCTTCTTCTTCGAAATCTCGTTCGTCGAGCGGTTCGTCACGAAGATGGCCGGCGCGGTCCGCCCGTGCTGCTTGTGCTTCTTCAACTCGATGTCGAGCTTCTTGATCCACGTGCGCTGCAGGCTGACCCATAGCACCAAGTCGATCTCGTCCTCGAAGAAGGGGCGGCTGTAGCCGTCGAGGCCGGTGTCACCGGTGGCGCTGGTGAGGCGGAGCTTGGGTTCGCGCTTCCGGAGCACCCACAGGGCCACCCTCTCCAGGGCCCGATCGTCCGTGAGCTGTTCCAGCGCCATCTTTGCGGTTTCGTACAGCACCCGTCGCCCCTCCGCCTCGCCGAGACCTGCTCGGGGCCATTCTCCTCCGTCTCGTCCTCGGAGTGGGTAAGGCTCCACCGAGGTGCGCCGGGCGCCGAAGGCCAGCCATGGCGTACCCGGCCCGCCTGACCGCAGAGGGAGTACCCGTGCCAGCCTGCGCTTGTGGGGTATCCACAGCGATGCGCAGCGGCGCCGGTGAACCCGGATGGCGGTTGAAGCACGGTTCCAGCTCGTTGGGGACCTGCGTCGAAATCTGCTTCAGCATCAGGGATAGGGAGCCGACTGGCGATTGATCAGGTGCATTGCTCCGGCAGGTCCGGGATTCGTCGTGGCACGGCTGGGACCGAGGTGAGGGAGTTTCGGCGTGGGCGCTCCGCGCAACCCATTCCTGCGGCTATTCTGGCCGGGAGGGGACACGTGGGTCTTCGGTCGGCTGGTCCCCAGGGGGCGGCCCCTTGAGGGCGCTGGTCCCCAGCTGGTCCCCAGCAAGATCGTTTAGGGGTGTTCGCAGGTGGCCCGTCTTGCTGACGCGGTGTCATGCGAAAGGCCGCTAACCTGGGATTTCTCCCGGCCAACGGCCTTCCGACATCACTGTCGGGACGACAGGATTTGAACCTGCGACCCCTTGACCCCCAGTTATTCATGTCCACTAACGTGCCTATTGGCCACCTACTCGACGGGTCCCGAGTAGGTGGCCAATCACCGTATCATACAACAGAGTTGGCCCTTCTCCTTCATCTGAATGATTCACACGGACTGACGAAGGCTCAGCTATGGCAATGCCAGACATGTCCAATTGCGTCCACATGCGTCCACCGGCGGCCACCAGCGGCCAAAAAAGCTGGTCCCAAAATGGTCCCAGAGACTTCATCACACACAGCGACTGGCCACCAAGTTGCGTCATCAGACTACAGGTGACTCCTGGTCCGCACAGGGCGTTCATCACTCAGCGTAAGAATTCAGCGGATACTCAAGCCACATTTCCTGCTATCGACCTTCACCTCTTCTGTGGTGTGCGCAACATTCACTAGACAAGGCCCCTATTGCGCAGTAGGTTGGCCCGCTCGCTGATCATCGGCCGCTGCGTGAGGGGGATTGTTGCTGCAGGTGTTCCGGGTAACGGATGGGGCAGTTCGTAGGATCGAGGGCGGGGCGGCGGAGCTGGAGCGCCACCTGCAGGTGCTGATCGAGGCCAACATGCCGGAGATGCTCGGGATGCGGTTCCTGGCGCACGAGTACTCGACCGGGCCCATTCATCGTGGGCGAATCGACACCCTGGCTCTGGACGAGGACGGCTCGCCCGTGATCGTGGAGTACAAGCGGACCGGCAGCGCCAGCGTGCTTTCGCAGGGCCTCTTCTACCTCGCCTGGCTGGTGGAGCACCGGGACGAGTTCGAGGCGCTCGTGGCGCAGCGGCTGGGCGAGGATGCCGGCCGCACTGTCGACTGGAGCAACCCGCGGATCGTCTGCGTGGCGGCCGAGTTCACTCGCTACGACACCGTGGCTGCCGGCATGTCGCACCATCGGGTCGATCTCCTGGTGTACCGGCAGTACGCGCAGGACCTCGTGACGCTGGAGTTGGTGGCCTCGGTTGCAGGGGGCTGCGGCACCCGGGCGGCTCGGGTGGGTTCGTCGAACCGCCCGGAGAGCACTGTGCGAAAGGGGGTCCGCCAGTCGCTGGACTCGGCGTCGCCCGAGCTTCAGAGGCTGTTCTCCGAGTTGGAGGAGCGGCTGCTGGACCTTGGTGAGGGCACGTGCGTCGAGCTTCAGCACTACGTGGCGTTCCGCCGCCGCCGGAACTTCGCGTGTGTGCGCGTAACCCGCGAGGCTCTGGTCGTGGTGCTGGCCGTGGACCCCTCGACTGTCCGTCTGGCCCCGGGGTTCACTCGTGACCTGCGCGGTGTTGGTCATCTTGGCACCGGCGATCTGGAGGTGCGGATCGCCTCGGCGGCCGAGTTGGACAGAGCCGAGCCGCTCTTTGCCGCGAGTTTCGCTGCGGCGGCCTGACGGACGAGGGCGGGCCGGACAACTCGTTGTCCGGCCCGCCCTCATGTAGGCAGGTTAGCTCGTGCGGTGCCCGTCAGCGTCGGCGTGCCGGCGTGCGCGTGGTTCCGGTGACCGTCTCTCGGTCGCTGGACAGCGCCGGGGCTGATGCCCGTCGGCTGCTGGCGGCGAGCACGCGGGGCGATGTGCTGGCCTTCGGTGGGTCGTGGAGGACGTAGCCGAAGTCCGCGTGCGCGATGTACAGCGTGTCGGCGACGGTGATGTCCTCCAGCTTCTTCAGGTGAGCCATATAGGCGGGGATCCGGTCGTCCAAGGGGCCTGCTCCGGGCGGAAGTTCGTTGGCCCTGGCGATGACGTGCGCCATCTGGATCTCGACGAAGAGCTGCCAGTCACGGTGGTCGAGGCCGGCCAGCGAGCACGTCTCAGCAGCGACTTTGGCGAGCGCCTTGGCGATCGGGACGGTGCCGGGCTTCCACACGTCCGAGGTCTCCTGCCCGGTGAAGCGCAGTTCCGCGATCTGCAGGCCGGTGTACACCGCGGCGCCCAGCAGCTCACGCAGCTCGTTGTCGTGCAGCCACGAGGTGCGATCCGCGGGGGCGAGAGGGAGGCGGGGTGAGGTGGCCGAGGCGGTGAGGATCGGTACTGCGGTGGCAGCCTGCTGGGCCTGGGTGATGAGGGCCACGAGCCGGTCCGGCTCCTGGTGGTCGAGTTCACGCAGCAGTGGTGGCAGGCGGCCGTCGAGGGCTTGGTGGATCGCCGGGTCTGCGGCATGGGCGATGAGGAACACGGCGTCGGCTTCGACGGCGTGGGCCAGGGCCTGGTCGCCGTGGCTGTGGTGTCCTGCAGCGACGGTGATGGCGTCGGCGAGCGTGCGTCGGCCGACCAGGTGACGTACGTCGTGGAGAAGGTCTCGGACGACAGCGCGCCCATGGGGGTAGATGTCGAGAGGGCGGCCCGACGAGGTGGTGGGGGTCCGAGGCATCGGCTCCTCTGTGCTCAGCGGGTTGGCCGGGGTGCGGTGGTGGGTGGGTTCTGACGGGCGGTGGGGATTTCGGTGAGCGGGCCGTGGCGGGTCGCTGAGCTTCGGGCTGCGCGTGCTCGCGGTGCCGTGTGCGGGGCGGCGTCGGCCCTGCGCGGTTCGGCCTGGGCGCGCACGTATTCGGCTGTCTCGGCGAACCGGCGCCATGCGTAGTCGGTTCGGTCGGCGGCCCAGCTCGATGCTCGGGCGGTCAGGGCGGGGGCGAGCGTTGCGACCTCGTCGGCGGGGGCGGCGCCCCAGGCCAGTAGGGCGCCGTCGCTCGACCACAGGTCGAGGTACCACTCGCTGCCGAGGGGGAACGCCTTGACGTGGCCTTGGTCGGGCTCCTCCTGGTAGTGCCACAGGGTGCGGTGGAGCGGCTGCCAGCCGGGGCCGACGAACTCGGGGGGCCGGTTCTCTTCGTTGGGACGCGCGCCGCGGTCGGCGACGGTGAACAGGTCGTGCAGCGGCCCGTCGTTGAGCGCTGCCTGGACCAGGCCGAGCACTTCGGTGGCCTCCAGCCCTTCTCGGCTGTCGAGGACGCCGACGACGTTGCGCAGGGTGCGCAGGGTGTGGCGGGCATTGCCCGGGTCGATCCACTCCTCGGGTGGGTCCTGGTCCGCCAGGCCGGCCTTGACCCTCACGGCCGCCGACCGGAGGTCTTCCAGTTGTCGGGCTCCGGGGCGTTCGGGCAACTGCGATATTCGGTAGGCGAGTTCGGCGTACGGGCGCATGTGCTGGCGGACGAGGTGGAGGGCGTAGCGGTCGGCGCCCTCGCGGAAGTCGGCGACTGCTGCGGTGCGTACGGCCGCGTCGTGGCCGCGGAGCGAGGTGAGTACGGTCATGTACCGGTCGTGGGTGTCGATCTGTTCGCGCAGGACGCGCTCGTACGCCTCGTTCAGCACGTCCAGGTCGGACAGCTCCGCTGTCTGGTGGTCGCCGTAGCGCTCGGCGCTGGCGCGCAGTTCGGCGACGCGGTCGGCCGCCGCCTTGCCCCAGGGCCCGGTCATGGTGTCCGCCTGCGGGGTACGGGCGTCTGCGTCCGGGACGCCTCGGCGAAGAGGGGACCGTTGGCGGTGACCCCCTTGCCGTCGAGGGGCCGTCGGCGGGCGGCGGCGGCGCGGTCGCCCGCGGAGTCGGCGGGCCGCCACTCCAGGGGGACGATGTCCATGTCCGCCCGGTGTTCCTGCGGGATCTGGCGGGCGAGTCGGGTCACGGGCTCGGTGTTGGTGAGCGCGGCGGCGACGGCGGTCAGCATCGGGCGGGGTACTCGGTCGGCCATCTCGATGTACCAGCCCGGGCCTCCGGGCTGGAGGTCGCCTCCGCTGATCATCCAGTGGGGGTTGGCGCCGTCGGCGAGTGCGGACGCGCTGGTGGCGCGTTCGACCGAGGCCGTCTCGTCGCTGGCGTTCCAGATGATGTAGCCGGGCACGTTGTCCATGAACCAGTCGGCCTCGGCCAGGGGCTCAAGACCGCCGGACAGTGCGGGGTAGCGCAGGTCAGCCGGTGCGGCGGCCTGGGTGGCGGCGAGTGCCTGGTGTATCGCGGCTGTGATCTCGGCGGGAGTCCGCACGTCGGCGGTGATGTGCCAGAGCTGGTCTCCGGATGCCGGGTCGGTGTAGGCCGTGTTCCAGCTCGTGCCAGCTGGCGCGTGGACCGCGGTGGTGCGGATACGGCCGCAGGGGCTGAGGTAGACGTCCCCGGACGCGATCTCAACGCGGCTCCACCCGGCGGCCAGCAGCGGGGCGGCCGGGCTGGTGGCCGTGGTGTGGCCGGGCCCGGCAAGGTAGGCGGGAGCTGCGGAGACCAGTGCCGGGGGCTGGGGCATGCCCGGCGCGAAGAGGTCGCCGACCGAGTCGTAAACTGCGGTGAACCGTCGGCAGATCTCGTCGTAGGCGGGCTGTACGACGTGGTCGGGATGCTCGTCCCAGAACCGCTTGACGGTCTCCTCGCTGGCGCGGCTTGCGATCGGCTCTCCGTGGAACCCTTCCAGGATCCCGGAGGGGTCGTCGGTGGTGGCGATCATGTGGGCAGCGATGGTGCCGGCCGCGGCGTAGAGGTCGTCGTTGGTGAAGCGCAGGTCCGCGATGGGCACGGCCGGCACGTTCCCGCGGGTGAGGTGCTGCCACACCCGTCCGGTGGCGTCGTCGTGCAGGCCGAGCAGGCGATGGCTGTACCGGGCGGCGTCCGCGACGAGGTCGAGGGTGAGCATGGCGGCCAGTTGCTGCTGTTCCGGGGGGAGTTGGCCCCAGGTGGTGGCTGGGCCGGGGCCTGTTTCGGTGCTGGGCAGCGGCTGGTCGGCCAGCTCGTCGAGAACCTCCCCCACGGTAAGGTGTCCGTCCGCGGCGGCCAGCAGCGTGGCCAGCGAGTGGGCTGCGGCGCGGGTGAGGTCCTCGTCGGTGTAGGGCGGTGCCACCGTGACGAGACCGTCCTCGGTCACGGTGTAGCCGAGGTGGGCGAGCAGGTGCTCGTCCATCAAGTCCGCATCGCGCCGCAGCGGGGCCGGGTCGACCAAGGTGCGCACGAAGGCGTTGGTCACCAGCGCGGGCGTGTCCGCGGTGAACAGCGCCTGCCAGTAGGGGTCGCCGGCTTCCTCGGGGCCGACGAGGACGGCCAACGCGCAGTTGCCCATGAGGTCCAGGGGGTCGGCGCCGCGCCGCAGTTCGGCACGTACGAGGTAGTCGGGTGACCAGACGCTCCGGACACCGTGGGGTTCCCCGAGGTCGCGCCAGCCTGCGGCGACAAGCGCGTCGAGGAAGGCGTCGCCGTCGAACGCACCTTCCTGGAGTGCCGGATGCTCCGCGCCCGTCCAGTCGGTCCGGGGCAGCGCAACGTGGAGCGCCTCGGTGACGGCGGCGACCATCTCTTCCGGGGTGTCCTTGGAGAACGCAGCCATCCACTGGGGTGGACCGAGCGGCTCGCGGGCGGCGGTGATCCGCCACCACGCGCCCGGGTCGAGCTGGCCCATCCCGATGCGGAACCGGTGGTCGGGGCTGCTGACGAAGGTCTGGTCGAGTTCGCGGTTGTAGTCGTGCCGCCAGTCGAAGGCGAGGACCGCGCGGGCGACGGGGTTGGTCTCGCTGCCGGTTCCGGCGAGGTAGCGGGGTGAGACGTCGAGGAGGGTGTTCGGCTCAGGCTCGGGGGTGATCGGACGGGTTCCTTTCGGGGTCAGCGGTGGCGCGGGGAGGCGGTCGGACTCGGTGCTGGCGCTGCGGCGTCTCGGGATGTCGCCGACTGCGCGCCGGCTGCTCGACTGGTGCCACGGGATCGGGCGGCGGCGGCCCGGGCTGACGGCGGTGGTTGTGCGAGGTCGTCGATGTGGTGCTGCAGCGGTCCGGCGGCCGACGCGAGATTGCGCTGCGCCGCGGCAAGGGCGGCCTGGAAGCGTTCGGCGGCATCCGCGTGGCCCGGAGTGTGAGTGGGGACGGCGAGGTTCTCGGTACGCGCCAGGACCGGGCCCAGAGAGCGGATCACTGACTGGCGCATCTCCTTGAGCAGTCCGGCCTGCTGGCTGTGTCCGTTCAGCTCCAGTTCCTGGATGTGGCCGTTTGTGCTCACGATCGAGTCGAACAGGAGACTCATGTGGTCCACGGCCAGTTCCTGGTCCCAGTGGGCGAGGTCGAACATCTGCAGGCTCTCCTGCAGTTCGCCTTGGATGTGTTCCAGGTCCTTGGTCGCGAGGTAGATCACGAGGTCAGCGGGGTCTGCGGGGATGTGGTCGTCCGGGTAGGCATGACGCAGCGCGGCGATGTCGGCTTCGCTGTACATGGTTGCGGTTCCTCAACGGTGGTGGGCGAGAGAGTGCGACGGTGCAGTCGGAGAGGCGCTCGGAAAGGGACCGCTGACTACGGCCTTTGCACCAGGTCCGGCTGCTGCGAGGGCCGGGCTTGCCCCGGCTGCCGCGGCTGCGCGCCGGACGGGCGCCGGGGAGAGCGGCTCGACGGTCAGCCTGGCCTTCATTGCCTCGCCGAGGTAGGTGCTGTTGCGCAGCAGCGGCTCCGGGCTGGCGGCGGCGGTGGTGAAGGCCGTCAGGATCCGGACCGGTGTGTTGGCCGTGAACCGGGCGTCCCAACTCGTCTGCGAGTCGGCCGTGTTGCAACTGACGTGGAGGTAGGGGCTGTGCCAGGGGCCGTCCTGGTGCGGCGGGGGTTCGGTGAGGCGAAGGCGCGCGGTGGCGAAGCCGTCGGGTGAGGTGAAGGTGTACCGGCTGGCGGTGACGGTCTCCGACCAGTCCTGCTGGGCGAAGGGGAACAGGACCCGCAGGCCGGAGCCGCCGCGGGTGAACACCCGCTCGTCGTCTTGGGCCAAGGCGGCGGCGACCTCGTCGAGGGCTGCGGCGACCAGTTCCGGCGGGGTCTGCCAGCTGAAGGTGATGTGCCAGTCCGCAAGGCCGCCGGAGTAGGGGTCGCTGCGGGCCATGACCTGCCAGGGGTCGTCGAAGTCGTTGCGGAACCCCAGCCGGATCCGCTCACAGGGCGAGACGAACGGGGTGAAGCACTCGCCGGTGCTGCGGGGCGTGGGATGGGTGTACCAGCCGTACGCCTCCGGGATCGCTTCCAGGACGGTGTCGATGCCGTGCTCGGCACCGGCCAGGTGGCGCGGGGCGACGTGGACCATGTGGTCCTCGTCGTACCAGTTCTGCCCTCGGATGAGGTCGTCGGTGAAGATGCGGGGGGTCAGGGATCGTGCCTTTCGCGGTGGGTCGAGCTGCGTGGCGGCTGGTGCCGGTGCTCGGTCAACGCTCGCGCGGTCGACGTGGCTTGGCCTCGGGCATCGGCACGGGCTGGTCCGCAGGCCCGGCAGCGGCCTCGCGCTGGGGGCGGGTGCGGCGGTCGATGCGGGCGGCGTCGGCGCGTGCTGCACCGGCCGGGTTGGTCTGCGGCAGAGGGGCGTCGGGGTGGCGCGTCCAATCGTAGGCGTGCTCCACACTGGCGAAGTGCCCCAGGCGGAGGGTGAACGTCTCGCTGTCCTTCTCCCGGTGGCCGACGAAGACGGCCACCGGGAGAGCCGGGTCGGGGGCCTCGCTGTCGAGGGCGATCACCCACGTGGTGTACGGCGGGCCAATCGTGAATGCCGAGTCGTGGATGTCGAACCGGGTTCCGGAATGGCGCAGCATGGCCTCGGCTGCCTCGGTCTGGGCGTCGGCCGGCTCGAACTCGCTGGGGCGCACACGTTCTCGCAGCCGATCAGGATCAGCTCCCCGGGAGATGAGCCATGCTTCGGCCAATTCCGGCATGGCTACGTCGCGCACGGTGGCTCGCACCGACCCCGCGCTCTGGTCCAGCTCCAGGTGCACGCCGAGGTAGAACGGCTTGCCCTGTTCTGCCATCTGCTCGTCGTGCGCGAGGTAGAAGTGGTCCGAGCGGCCTGGACGCTGGCCGGGCTGGTCGTAGCTGGCCAGGGTGATGCAGGGGTCGTCCCAGTCGGCAAGGCGGGCGAGGACGCGCTCGGTGTTCTCGTCGGCCGGCGTCAGCTCGTCGAGGTCCAGGTCGGAGACGATGTCGGTGAACGGGGCGTAGTACAGCAAGGTCTCCAGGTCGAGGTGGTGGCGTTCGCCCCAGGGCTGGGGGCTGTGACGCGCGTGAGGGGCAGGCTCCTGGTCGGGGTTGAGCCAGATCGCGGGCAGGTTCAGCGCTTCTTCGTGGCAGCTGCGGCGTCGCGCTGCACGGCGGCCGGAGCCGAGACGACGTTGGCGCTGCCGGGGCCGGCGGCTGATGCGACTGGGCTGGCGGTGCGAGCGGCAGCTGCCCGGGCGGAGGCCGCGGTGTTCGGGCCGGTGAGGTACGGGAGGACTGCGGGGTCGAGGTCTTCCTGGTAGCGCTCGACAGGTGCCGTGGTGATCAGCGAGCGGGTGGCCGCGGCGACCAGGTGCATCGGAGCGTCGCGGGTGAACTTCGCCTCCCAGCGGTCGGCGCCGCCCTTCGGACCGCCCCACATGGTGATCGGCTCGGCGTAGGGGCCGAACTCCTCGTCCTGCCACGCCTCGGGGTACCGCTGGATGGACAGTCCGGCAAGCCCCGCGTGCTCGCCCTTCGGCGTGATGCGGGTGTGCGTGCCAGTGACCTCCTTGTCCCATCCGGCCTGTTCCAGGAGGCGGGCGGCCTCCGCGATGTGGATGCTGCGGCTCTGGGTGAGCTGGTCTGGGAGGTTTTCGAGGGTGTCGGCCAGGGTCTCGAAGAAGGCCGCGACGATCTCCGGCGGGGTGTTCCCGTCGAAGGCGGCGAACCAGGAGGGTTCCTCCATCGGCTCTCGGCTCACCCGGACCTGCCACGGGGACATGTAGTCGCCCATGAACGCGACGTCCACTCGCCCACAAGGGCTGTGGATGAACGTGTTGCCCGCGTCGAGGTCCTGGTGGATGGGCCAGCCCCGCTTCTTGTAGAGGACTTCGAGGGCCTGGTCCGTGTTGAGGCCCGGTCCGGCGAGGTAGCGGGGGGCTACCGGGATCGGCTGGTCGGTCTGCGTGGGGCGCTCCTCGGGTGGGTGTCGAAAGGTCAGCGGGACGGACCGCGATCGGGGCCGTCGCGGTGCGGCCCGGCTGCTGGCGGCCCGGTGGGTGAGGGGGGCGCGTTCAGGGCCCGTGAAGGCTTGGTCCGGGCGGCGTCGGCTCGGACGTCGGGTTTCGGCGTGGACTGGCTGACTGCTTCGGCCAGCATGCGGCGCAGGTCGGACATGGTTTCGGCGGCGAAGGCAAGCTTGTCGCGCAGGCCGTCGGCAGCGCCTTCGGCCCAGGGGCCTTGGGCACGCAGCGCGGTCGCGGTGCGGTCGATGACGCCGTCCTCGCCGACGAGCACGTCGAGGATCCTGGCGGCCTCCGCCAGGTCCGGGGCCCTTCCCAGGTGGAACTCGACGCTGTAGATCTCGCGTTCCAGGTCGGTCTTGGCGTCGGTCGGCATCCGGCCGCCGGTTCGGGCGACGTAGCGGACATCGGCCTGCACGCCGAGGGACTCGTCGAGCGCGACCTGGTACCCGGAGTGGGTGAGCAGCCGTGCGGCCTCGGTGGCCAGGCAGACCTTCTCGAGTTCGTCGTGCCCGTCGGCGAGCTGGTACTGCCTGACCCCTTCGGCGGGCACGCGGGCGAATCCGAGGATGCCCACCAGGAAGTCGAGGTGTTCGTCGCCGCCGGCAATGAACACCTCGTCGGTCTCACTGCGGGTGATGGCGACCACGTTGGGGCCTTGGGTCCGGTTCATCGGCTCCTCCTCGCCGGGTCGGTCGGCGTGTAGGCGAGCGCGGTTCCTGGGACGGCGGCGCCGATAACGGGAACCCCGCCGCCGGAGGTCGCACTGGCGGCCCGGCTGCGGCGTGCCTCGATGTGCACGTGAGCGCGGTTGGCTTCCGAGACCTGTCCGAACTCGCGGTCGGCGGGCAGCGGTTCGACCACCTCGTCCAAGGCCGCGATGATCAGGGCGGTGGGCGTGTGCTGGGTGAACGTGGCGGTCCACCAGTGCTGCTCGCGGTCGCTGCCGCTGGGACCGCCGGACAGCGTGGTGACGGATTCCGCCGGGCCGGGTGCCCACGGGTCGTGCGACGCCGGCGTGATCGCCGCGGTCCCGTCCGCCCGCCTCCACTGGCGTGAGTCGACGGCCTGCTCCCACGGCACGTCCGCGCCTTCCACGGCGTGGCGGACGGCGTCCTCGTAGGAGTGGCCGCCCCACAGCAGGTCTTCGCCGGCCAGCCGCGACGGGGAGTCGAGCGCAGCGGTCAGCCGGTGGGCGACGGCCATCACGATCTCGACGGGTGTCCGGGTGCAGAAGGTCGCCTGCCAGGCGAGTTCGTCCACCGGCGATTGGTAGGAGGCGATGGTCCAGCGGGGATTCTCGGTGGTCTCGTGGTCGAGTTCGATCACGGCGGTGAGGCGCTCGTGCAGTGCGAGGGTGGTCTCGTCGTACGGGCGCCATCGGCTCCAGGTCGGGCAACTCTCGAAGAAGTCCTCCAAGGCGGCCTCCGCGTTGCCCGGTCCGGCCAGGTGCCCGGGGGCGACACGGACGGGGGTGTCGGGGTTCATTCGCGCTCCGTGCAGGGGGAGTTGGCCGGGCCGCCAAGCTCGGCGGCCCGGCCGATGACGGTTTCGGTCAGGGGGAGGGCTCCGTGCCGGCCGTGCCCTCGCGGACCTGCCGGGCGGCTTCCGCCAGGCGCTTCTCGGCCACGCCGGCGTAGTGGTCGGTGACCTCGATGCCGACGAAGCTCCGGCCCTCCAGCAGGGCTGCCACTCCGGTGGAACCGCTGCCCATGCAGAAGTCCAGCACCGTGCCGCCCGGCTTGGCGATCTTGACAAGCTCGCGCATCACCGAGACGGGCTTCTGGGTGATGTGCACCCGGCCCGCGCCCTTGGGCTGGCTGGCCGTGTACAGGCCCGGCAGGTAGACGGGGTTGGCGTCGGCGTCCATCGCCCCCTTGCTGCCCCACAGCACGAACTCGCAGTGCTGGGTGAACCTTCCGCGCTGCGGACGGGCGGCGGGCTTGTACCAGGCCAGCGCGCCGCGCCAGATCCAACCGCCGGCCTGCAGGGCGTCGGCCGTGGAAGCGAGCTGGCGCCAGTCAGTGAAGACCAGCGCGGTGCCGCCGTCGCGGGCGGCGCGGTAGGACTCGGCGAGCAGCTGGCTCAACCAGTACGTGTAGGAGCGTTGGTCCTTGTTCTCGCCGGGGAACGACTCCAGCGTGTGGGCGCTGCCCGCGGTGGTGTACTTCTCACGGGCGGTGCGGGCCGTGCGCTCCTTCGCCGTACGCCCTCCCGAGTTGTAGGGCGGGTCGGTGATGACGCAGTCGACGGACTGCGAGGGGATGTCGGCGAGCCGGAGCAGGGCATCGCCGCGATGGATCTTGTAGCTCAGAGGGTCTCCTGCGCAATGGGGACAGGGTGTCATCGCCCTCGGCCGCCCGGGTGGTCGAGGGCGGCAACGCGAAGAGCGGACCGTACGGGCCTGGGGGCTTTCGCGGGGCGGAAACGGCACGTTAGGCGCTACCCGGCCGGAAACCTAAAAAGCGCCTCGCTTTCGACCGGCCCATGATCTTTTTAGGTTTCCGGCCGATCGGCGTCTACCGTCCTCCACGTCGCACGGGAACCCGGACCGACCCCGCCAGATCCGTTTTAGGTTTCCGGCCGGCCGGCTCCTACTGTGTGACCCCCCGGCAAGACCGGTCCCCTCCGCGCCAGGTGACGGCACCCATGGCCACGGCCGGAGAGGGCCCGAGCCTGCCGGCTCCCCCGCCCCTCGGGCAGGCCGATCCCCTGATTTTTAGGAAACGGCCACGCCGCCCCTACGGTCGAAAAACCACGTCCGCCGAATTCCGTCACGCCACGGAAAGGGCACCGCCATGCCTTTTCTCAGATTACGAGGGCGGCTTGCTGCCGCTCCCGACCCGTCCCGGCCGCCCCTTCGCGGCCGGGACAGCGCCCCCGCTCCCACCTGAAACGGAGACCCCCATCAGCTCCCTGAACCCGTGCCTGCCCCGGCCCCCGACCGACCTCCCGGCCGCCGTCGAAGGCGGTCGGCCGGCCGTCCGATGAGCTGGCAGAAGGCGGCGTGCGGCTGCGCCGCGTTCATCCTGGGCGTTCCCCTCGCGATCGGATTCCCGGCAGTGGCGGTGATGGCGAACGACACCGCCACCAAGGCCAACTGCAACACCGGCGCCCAGCAGGTGGATGCCGCGGCCGTAGCCGCTCAGGTCCAGCAGATCCTGTCCGGCAAGGCCGGGCCGACCGCTCCGGTGTCCGGACTGGACGAGCCGACGACCCAGATCCCGAACGCCAAGGTCATCGTGGCCACCGGCATCGCCATGCAGGTCCCGGCCCGCGGCCAAGTGATAGCCCTGGCAACCGCGTTGCAGGAGTCCGGCCTGCAGAACCTCTCCTACGGCGACCGGGACTCTTTGGGATTGTTCCAGCAGCGTCCGAGCCAGGGCTGGGGCACCCCGGCCCAGTTGCAGGATCCCGTCTACGCCAGCACCGCCTTCTACCAGGCCCTGCTGAAGGTGAACGGGTGGCAGCAGCTACCGCTCACTGAGGCAGCGCAAGCCGTCCAGAGGTCCGGTTACCCGGACGCCTACGCCAAGTGGGAGCCGCTGGCCGGCGCACTCCAGCAGACCATCTCCCAAGTCCTGGGCGGCAGTTCGACCACCCCGGTGCCGTCGCCCTCGCCCGGTTCGCCGCCTCCCGCCCCGACCGGGTGCGGGACGGACGGCTCGGGCATCGACTGGGGGACGATCCCGCCGGGCACCCTGCCCGCCGGGTACGTGATCCCGACCGACGCGCCGCCCGCCGTGCAGTCCGCGATCCGGTACGCGCTCGGGCAGTTGGGCACCCCGTACCAGTGGGGTGGCTCGTGCACCGCGCCGCACGGCCCCGACCCGATGGGGCGCTGCGACTGCTCCAGCCTGATGCAGCAGAGCTACAAGGCCGGCGGCATCACGCTGACCCGCACCACGTACACGCAGGTCACCGAGGGCACCGCCGTCTCGGTCGACGCCCTCAAGCCGGGCGACCTTCTGTTCACCGAACCCGGGCCCGAGGGCCCTGGACACGTCGGCATGTACATCGGGCAGGGCCTGATCGCGCAGGCCCCGCACACAGGGGACGTGGTCAAGATCTCGACCTTGGACTCCTGGCGGTCCGACATCGTCGCCGCCCGCCGCATCGTCCTCTGACGTCAACTGCGGCCTATTTCAGCGCACTTCGCGCTTCTCTTCCCCTTTCGCCTTGCCGCGGCCCGGCCGCGTCCACCCGTCCCCTAGCTCGTGGAGCGTGATTGACCACCTACCTCGCCAACGCCGCCGCCAAGGCCCAGCAGCTGGCGTTCGACCCCGGCATCAAGCCCAGTGAGGGCGGCCTGCCCGGCCTCGACGTGCTCAAGAGCACCGTCGGCTCGATCAACCTGTTCGCCATCGTGGCGGTCGTCGGGGCGCTGTGCGTCTCCGGCATCGTGTGGGCGTGGGGCCACCACACCGGCTCGCACGGCTCGGAGCAGAAGGGCAAGCAGGGCGCCCTTGTGGCGGCGGGCTGCGCGCTTCTCCTCGGCGCCGCGAACGGCATCGTGGCCTTCTTCTCCAACGTGGGGACGAGCGTCCACTGATGCCCTCCTCGCCCCAGCCGTTCAAGCCCGGCGGCCAGTCCCTCATGGTCCGCCGCGTGCTCGCCGGCCTGGTGGCAGTGGTGGCCGTCGCCCTGGTGGCCGGGCTCATCGCCCGGTTCACCAGCGGCGGCCACCGCAGCCAGGCCACCTCCTCCGCCACCAGCACCGCAACCCCCGGCCCCGCGCCCAGCAGCACGTCGCCCACCGCTCCGAACAGCCCTGCGCCCGCGCCGACCGGAACGGCGACCAGCAACCCCGTCGCCCCGCCACCTCACACCAACGACCCGGTCGTCTTCGCGAAGGCGTTCGCGCAGGCCCTGTGGACCTACGACGCCCGCACCGCGTCCCAGTCCCAGCAGCTCGCCGGCCTGCGCACCTGGTTGACCGGCGAGAGCAAGTACGCCGACCCGGCCGCCCTCGCCGGCCAGGTCCCCGACCCCACCCTGTGGGACCGGATGCGCGACAACGGCCAGTTCGCCACCGGGAAGGTCAACGAGGCACACCTGCCGACCGCGTTCAACCAGGCCGTGGCCGCCGACCCCACCAAGCTCACCGTCGCCTACGTGTACGCGGTCACCGTCACCGGCTCCCAGTCCATCACCTGGACCGGCGGCGGCCGGGGCGACGAGCAGAGGGCGATCACCATCGCCGTGCAGTGCCGCCCCGGTCACGACTGCGCGCTCGCGTCGATCGCCCCGACCGTCTATCCCTGACCCGCCCCCCATAAGAAAGGAGGGGGTGCCGCATCGGCTTCTGCGATATCCCTCTCGTCGGCAGCGTCTGCGACGTCACCCCCGGCGGCATCGCCGACTCGATCACCGGCTCCATCGGCAACTGGATCGCGCGTTCCTGCGGCGACCTCGCCCAGAGCGCTGCCAACCTCGCCTCCCAGGCCGTGGACTCCACCACGTCGGTCGACCTCGGAGCCTCATGGTTCCGCGAGAACTACGCGATCATCCTGCCGATCGGCCTCATCGCGATCGTCGCGACCTTCTGCCTGCAACTCGTGCGCGCCGCCTGGAGGCGAGACGGCCAAGCCCTGTCCCAGGCCGTGACCGGCACGATCAGCGGCGTGCTGTTCTCGTTCGTGGCCGTCGCCGGCACCGGCGTCGCCCTGAGCGTGGTGGACGCCCTGTCGAACGGCCTGTTCAAGGTCGCGAACACCAGCACCTCGGACGCCGTGACCCGTCTCATCAAGGTCGGCTTGATCGCCGGCACCTCCCAGCTCGGCTGGGCCGTTCCCGCCCTGGTCGCCCTCGGCTGCGTGGTCGGTGCCGTCATGTACTGGGGAACGATGGTGCTACGGAAGGTCGCCATCCTGGTGCTGGTCACCCTGGCGGTCTTCGCAGGGGCGGGCGGCGGCTGGGAACCGGCGGCCCGCTGGCGGCGCGCCTGGATCGAGGCGACCGCGGCCCTGGTCTTCTCCAAGCTGATCATGACCGTCGTCTTCCTCATCGGCGTCAGTGCCATCGGTAACACCAACAGCACGGACGGCCTCGCGGCCCTGTCGGACATCCTCGCGGGCATCGTCGTGATGGTCCTGGTCCTGCTCTGCCCGATGATGACCTACAAGTTCATCCACTGGGCGAGCGACGGCACCAGCGCAGACCTGCACCGCACCGTGAACGCGGGCATGCAGACCGCTGCGGGCGCCGCCCGCAAGGCCGGCACCATGGCTATGAGCGCGGGCACCGGCGGTGCCGGAGCTGTCGCAACGGCCGCGCCCCAGGGTCCGGCGAAGGTCCCCGGCCAGGGCAGCGCCATCGGCAGCACCCCTTCCCCGGCGAGCACCCCCTCCGCTTCCCCGTCGCAGACCAGCTTCGCCTACCCCGGCACGAGCACCGGCGGTGGCAGCGCGAGTGCCGTCGCCAAGCCGCTGATCACCCGCCGCGCCTCCGGAACCGGGCAACCGCTGATCACCCGCTCCCCCGACAGCCCTGCGGGCGGCGGGGCCGCGCCCGCTTCGGGCGGAGAGAGCACCGGCGGAGCGTCTCCGTCGGCGGCGGCAGCCGCAGCGCCGGGCAGCCCCGGCGCACCGGTACCGGTCGTCCGCGGCGTCCGCCCGGCCGCCCCGCGCGCCTCCTCGCCCTCACCCGCCGGTCCGGCGACCTCAGCCGCGCCGGTCGCAGGCCCCACTCCGGCCCCGGCGGCGGGTCCGCCGTCCACGTCGCCGCCCGCCTGATCCCGCCCCGGCCGGGGCACGACCCCGCCGCCCCGGCCGGGCTCCCACGCCAGGAGTCGCCCCTGTCCACCGAGTTCCTCTCCACCGTGCGGTTCCCGTCCCGCTCCCGCCGCGGCGTCCTGCTCGGCCTGAGCCCTGCCCAGCTGACCGTGGTCGGCCTCGCCGGCGCCCTGCTGCTGGTGACCATGGTCGCCAGCGGCCTGGTCGGCGCCGTCCTCCTGACGCCCGTCTGGGCACTGGCAGCCGCACTCGTCCTCATCCGCTTCCACAGCCGCTCCGTGGCAGATTGGGCCCCCATCGTCATCCGCTACTACCTGCGCCGTGCCAAGGGACAGCTGATCTGGCTCGCCCGCCCCAGCTCCCGGCCCCGTCGCGACGGCCTGCTCCACCTGCCCGGGACCATGGCGAGCCTGCGCGCGGTCACCGCCCCCGGCGGCACCATGGGTGCCGTCCACGACCCCCAGCGCGGCACCCTGGTCGCCGCCGTCCGTGTCACCTCCCGCGCCTTCGCCCTCCTCGACGCTCCCGCACAGTCCGCCAACGTGTCCGGGTGGGGCCGCGCCCTGGCCGCCCTCGCCCGCACCGGCTACATCAGCGCGGTCCAGGTCGTCGAGCGCACCGTGCCCGACTCGGGCGACGCGCTGCAGCGCTACTGGGCCGAGCACGGCGACCCGGACGCACCGATCGCCGGAGCGGTCTACCAGGAACTGCTCGCCGCCGCCGGACCGACCGCGGCCCCGCACGAGGCGTACATCGCCATCGCCCTCGACCTCAAGGCCGCGCGCCGCCTGATCGGCGAGGCCGGCGGCGGACTGGCGGGAGCCTTCACCGTCCTCTCCCAGCTCACCCCCGGCTTCGAACAGTCCCTGCGCAACGCGGGCCTCACCCCGTCCGGCTGGCTCACCGGCCGAGAGTTCGCCGCCGTGATCCGCAGCGCCTACGACCCCAAGGCCCTTGCCCCGATGGACCAGTGGTCCGACACCGGCCGCGCCGAAGCCGACCCGGTTGCCGCCGGACCGGTCGTCCTGGTCGAGGAGAGCGAGCGCATCACCAGCGACACCGCCTGCCACGCCGTCTACTGGATCGAGCAGTGGCCGCGCAGCGAAGTGAGCCACGGTTTCCTCCACGGTCTGGTCTTCTCCGCCGGCGTGCGCCGCACCCTGTCCCTGCACTACGGCCCCGAGGACCTCGACGCCGCGCTCAAGGCCGTGCAGCGGCGCAAGGCGTCGATCGTCGCCGACGCGGCAGAGCGCGTCCGCAAGGGCCAGGTGGACAGTGAGGCGGACTCCATGGAGTACGCCGATGCCAAGGAGCACGAGCGCGAGCTGATCTCCGGCCACGCCGATGTCGACTTCACCGGCTTCGTGGTCGTCAGCGCCGACACCCCCGAGGACCTGCGCCGCCAGTGCGCCACCATCGAGACCGCCGCCGCCAGCACCAGCCTGGACCTGCGCCTCCTGAAGTTCGAGCAGAGCGAGGCTTTCTCCCGCGCCGCCCTCCCGCTCGCCCGCCTGTGACGGGAGACCGCGTGCACCACCCTCCGGCCGACAGCGCCCGACTGCTGCGGTTTGCCAGCACTGCCGTCGACGTCCACCACCACACGAGCCTGCCGGACCAACTCCCTGCCTCACGAACCGAGTTGGATGCCCTCCACGCCCACTGCACGGCCTTGTTCCGGCTCGTCGACACCCACACCGCGACCACCCGGCCGCACCAGCCCGCCGAGGCCGACCAGCTCCACACCGCCCGGGTCCGCCTGTGGCAGACCGCGGACGCCCTCCACGCCGCCTACCACCGCGCGCCGCGTGCCGACGACCGCGCGCCCACCCGTGAAGCGTGCGCACTGCGACTGCCCGAGGGCGCGCCCGACCTGGGCATCTGCCAGCGCCACACCCTCGTCTCCGTCCGGATGCGGCGCGTCTGCACCCCCGCCGAGCTGCGCGGCACCCCGACCTCCTCCCGCGCCTGACAGGAGAAACCTTCCTGCGCACCTCCTCCGCCTCCCCCCTGTTCACCCCCAGCCGCTCCGACCGGGCCTCCCGACGCCAGGCCCGCCGCGACCTCGCCGCCGCACGGCGCACCGCCCGCGAAAACGCCCGCCCGCGCCGCACCCGCACCCGGCGTGAAGAGGCCGAGGAGCTACGCCCGTTCTACCCGGCCGGCGGACGCCCGGGCCCGTCCTCCCTGCGCGGAGGCAAGCTCAAGCTGCCGGCCCACCGGATGACCACCGCGACCGCCTCGGGCGCCTATCCGTTCCTCGCCGAAGGCGGCCTCGGAAGCTCCGGTGTACTGATCGGCCGCGACGTCCACGCCGAGGCGAGCTTCGTGTTCGACCCGTTCGCCCTGTACGGGAAAGTTGAAAATTTCACAAACCCGAACACGCTGGTCGCGGGCGTCATCGGTCAGGGCAAGTCCGCGCTGGCCAAGTCGATCGCGCTGCGCTCCACCGCCTTCGGGTACCGCGTCTACGTGGCGTCGGACCCCAAGGGCGAGTGGACGGGCGTCGCGCAGGCCGTAGGCGGCACGACCATCGCGCTCGGCCCCGGACTGCCAGGCCGCCTCAACCCGCTGGATGCCACCGCCGCCCCGGAAGGCATCGACGAGCAGGCGTGGGCCAGCGAGGTCCGCAAGCGCCGACTGCTGCTGCTGGGCAGTCTCGCCCGCACCGTCCTGCGCCGCGACCTGCGGCCGATGGAGTACACCGGCCTCGATGTCGCACTGGACACCGCTGTCCAGCAGGCCGCCGCCGCGGGCCGGGTTCCGCTGCTCGGCGACGTCGCCGCCGTCCTCGGTCAGCCCGACCTGCTGGACGCGGCGCTCGGAGACCCGTCCCGCCGCGTCGGCGAAGCCTCCCAGGACCTCTCCCACGCCTTCCGCCGCCTGATCACCGGCGACCTGGCCGGCATGTTCGACGCGCCGTCCACCGCCGTCTTCGATCCGCGCAGCCCGATGCTGACCATCGACCTGTCCCGGCTCGGTTCCACCGGCGACGACACGGCGCTGACCCTCGCCATGACCTGCGCGTCCGCGTGGATGGAGGCCGCGCTCAGCGACCCCAATGGCGGCAGGCGCTGGGTGATCTACGACGAGGCTTGGCGCATCATGCGGCACGCCGCGCTCCTGGAGCGGATGCAGGCCCAGTGGAAGCTCTCCCGCGGTCTCGGCATCGCGAACATGTTGATCATCCACCGGCTCAGCGACCTGCTGTCGGCCGGCGACCAGGGTTCCCGCGCACGCGCCCTGGCAGAGGGCCTGATGACCGACTGCGCGACCCGCGTCATCTACCGGCAGGAAGCCGACCAGCTCGCCGCCACCGCCGGTCTGCTCGGCCTGACCGGAGTGGAGACCTCCGCGATCTCCCAGCTCGGCCGTGGCCGCGGCCTGTGGAAGGTCGCCGGTCGCTCGTTCATCGTCCAACACCTGCTCCACAAGGCCGAGTTGGAACTGTTCGACACCGACGCCCGCATGCACGGCCCCGGGCAACTGGCGTGACACCGCTCGCCGCTGCGGCACTCCCGGCCCGGCCGCCTGCCGAGTACGTCCCGCATCCGCTCTGACCGGGGCTGCACCCAACCGACCATCCCTGCTTGGAGATTCATGCCGAACACCCTGACCCGACTGGACGAGCGGCTGGAGGCTGCCGCGGGTGACTCGCTCTCCTCCCTGGCCGCCAACGAGGCCCGTGCCGACACAGCGACCGCGAGGCTGATCGAGGCCCATCGCGCCCTGGTCGCGGCCGAGACTCGCGTCTCGTTCCTGCGCGTCAAGCTGATCAACATCGCGGCAGCGCGGCGCCGGGTGGACGACGCAGTCCTCGACCAGCTCGACGCCCAGCTGGAGGCGCTGGAGACCGCCGCCGACCAGCGCGACCGGCTGGAGGAGGAACTGCTGCTGCTCATCCAGGCCCGCGAGGACGAGGCCGAGCGGGCGGCGGCGAGCGCCCCGGCCCGAACAGTCCTGGTGGTCCAGGGCGCACCCCGGCGGCGATGACCATGCCCCACGTGGCCTTCGGCTGGGACCACGACGTGGGGGAGTTCGCCGTCATCCGGGGGCGGCACCCCCGGGCCGTCGGGGAAGTCCTCTACCAGTCGGGCTTCTGGTACCGCGCGGCCGACATCGAGCACAACGCCTGGCGCCAGCGCGCCAGCGTCGATGCGCACGACCAGATCAGGCAGGCTGCCGGCGCCGCGCGGGCCCTGGTGAAGGCCGGGGTGCAGGTGGCGAACTGGCACCGGCCGGAGCAGTCCGCGCTGGAAGTCCTGGCCCACTACGAGTGGCTCCAGTCGGCCGAGCCGTTCCCGGACGCCGACCTGGCCGCCGTGACCGCCCGCAGCACTGCGGAACTCGAGTTGCGCGCCGGGCTGGACGACCCGCTCAGCCGCGAGATCGCGGCCGATGTCCAGGACGGTCGGATCGTCGTCGAGGCGATCCAGAGGTTCGACGACGAGCACTGGTGGCTCGCCCGCCTCAGCGAACAGCTCGACCAGGCCCGGCCGTTCGTGATGATCCGCTACAACTCGCGCGACCGGAACCTGTCCGGGACCGACCGGTGGAACCCCACCTACGGGGACCTGCCGCGCAGGGACTTCCGCGCCTTCTACCAGCGCGACACCTCGCGACCGGAACCAGTCAGCCTGCGCGCCGCCGCCGCGGTCCGCGCCCCGCTGGCCCGGATGAGCGCGGCCCCGTCCACCCCGCCGCCGCACGCCTCCCCGGCCCCGCTGTCCGGGGCGCACCGCAGCCGCTGAACACCGAGCCCACGGAGCCAACTCGTGCACCACGCCGCCGAATCGAACCATCCCTCGCGCGTCACCTTCCGGCGTCTGCGGGAGGCCGGCGTCACCGCCACCACAGCCAGCCGGGACCAGGCGGTCCACCAAGCGCTGAAGGACGCCGGATTCGCACTCGGTCTACCCGCCGCTCCCGAGCGCTACTCGCTCGTGACCCGGGACGCGGAGCAGCAGAACCGCGCCGCAGACCGGGCCATCGCCGCCCTGGGCCAGCTCGGCGTAGAAATCGCCGTCCGCAACACCGCGCCCGGCCGCGCCGACGCCGCCCGCTCCGGCACCGGTCCCACCCGTGTCGTCGCCGCACCAGCGGCCTCGCCCAGTGCCCGCCAGGAACCGGCCCGGCCGACGGCGCGCCGCTGAACTTCCCCCCGTACCGCCACAGGAGTTGCGCATCAACCCCCATCACGTCGCCATCACCCGCGATCCGCAGTACGGCGTCGCCGCCTCCCTGGGCCCCGACACCGACCCGGCCGCCCGAGAGGTCCTGCTCCGCGCCGGATTCCGGCCGCTCGCTGACGGTCGCCTGACCATCGACGCCGCGCCCGACCAGCAGAACCTCTTCCTCCACGTCCGCCAGACCGTCGCCTTCCTGCGCCACAGCGGAGTCCAGGTCGAGGCCGCCGAGGAGTTCGACTACACCGCCGCCAGCCGGCCCTCGCTCCCGAGCCCCGCCCAGGCCGCCGCAGGTGCCACCGCCACCGTGCAGGCCGCCGCGCCCGCCCGGACGTCGGGCTTCGACGTCGCCATCGGCCGGCACCCCCGGCTGGGCATCGTCGCCCGCAACCTCTCCGACAGCCAGGAAGCCCGGCTCGCCTTCGCCGAGGCGGGATTCGTCCGCACCGATCCGCGCTCCGACCTGTACGCCCTGGACGAGCCGGAGTTCGAGGGAGAGCAGCGCGCCACCTCCGCCCTTCGGACCCTGCGCGACAAGGGCCTGCGCGTGGCCGCCGAACTCGACTTCGAACCGCTGGACGGCCCGTACGTGCCGACCGACCCGTTCGCCACCCGGCTCATCGCCGCCATGGACCGCACTCCGCCGTCCCCGGCGCCGAGCCCGGCTCCCGAGCGCACCGACCCGTTCGCCACCCGGCTCATCGCGCCCGAGGACCGCGCCCCTGCCCCGCCCGCTCGTGCCGCCAGCCAGTCCGACCCGTTCGGCACGGTCGTGCACACCGGGCCGAGCGCCCAGGACCGCGGTGCCGACGCGCTGCTGCACGACCGCGTGGCGATGAACAACGAGGTCGCCGCGAGCCTTCGCGCCATCAACGCCCAACTGCGTGCCGACCCGGCCGCCGTCGATTTCTCCCGCGTGGAATCCGTGATCGCCCAGGCCGACACCGTCCTCGCCGGCAACAGCCGGGACCTGGCCGCTGTCGCCGCCCGGCCCGCCGCAGCATCCGCCCGGTCAGGTCCCACCAGTCCCCGAGCCCGCGCAGCGCTCGCCACCGGAGGCCGGGTCCGCTCCAGCGCCGCGCTCCACGCGCAGAACGCCGCTTCCGCCGTCCCCGCCGTCGACCCGCGCATCCAGTGGGCCGCCGGACACTCGAACTCGCTTTAAGGAGAGCCTACTTGGCCGTCAAGAAGATCTGGGCCGTGGAGCACTCCTGCGGCCACAGCGTGGACCACGACCTGTCGGAACGCCCCGCCGACAAGCGGGCCGGCTTCGCCCGATGGCTGGCGGAACGCTCCTGCAAGGAGTGCTGGCTGGCCGAGCGCCAGTCGGACACCGCTTCCCGCGAAGCCTGGCTGGCCGAGCGACGCGCCGCCGAGCAGCAGGCCGCCACCGAGTGGGCCGCACAGTTCAGCATGCCCGACCTGGACGGCCCGCCCAAGGCGGTGCCGTGGGGCGAGCGCTGCCGCCACCAGTTGGTCACCGGCGCCTACCGAGCACTCGTCGAAGAGGGCGACCTGGCCGAGGCCGACTGGCAGGAGATCGAGGACCAGGTGCGCCTGCTCGACAAGGCGACCTGGTGGATCGACCAGCGCGACGCCGCGCCCGGCGACCTGCCCGAGCTGGTGGCCGCCGCGCACGAAGCCCGCACCACCGAGAACCCGTACTGAGCCCCGTGCCCGAGCGCCTCTTCCACTTCTTCGTCGACGCTTCGGAGCACGGCCCCTACCCCGGCCTGGTCGACCCCCGCGACACCATGGGGCTCATCGGCCCCTACTGCTCTCCCGCCTTCTCCCGGAGCACCGCCGAGCAGATCGTCGCGGACCTGCACAAGGACAACTGCGGGATGACCGCGCGCTGGGACGGCGAGATACTGACCTTCGACTGGACGCCCGACTACGACGGGGAGGGCGGCACCGAGTCCGTCACCCCGGACGAGCGCGGGCGCTACCGGATCGGCGGCCACTGGCCCTGGGACTACGACGGCCCCCTCGACGCCACCGAGCGCCACCAGGCGGCACTCGCCCGCTCGGCCGCCCGACCGACCACACCTGTGCCGCCGACCGCAGAACCCCTCACGGTCGCGGCAACCCGGCACGCCACGACCGCGCCGGGCAGGTGACCGTGCATCCGATGATCTCCCGCCACTCCTCCGCCCAGGACCTGATCGCCAGTCTGGCCGCAGCGGCAGCCAACCGGGGAGAGCCGCTGCGGCTGCTGGATGCCTGGCGGCCGGTCCCCGAACTCTCCGCGCTCGGCCAACAGGCGTTCGCCGCCGAGCTGACCGCCCACCTTCCCCGAGCGGCAAATCCGGCCCAGGCAGTGAGGTCCCGCATGGTGTGGCAGTGCACGCTGCGCACCGACCCCGACCGGCCCCCTGTTCCCGACCACCGGTTCGTCGAGGTCGCCCGGCGGATCCTGGCTGCCACCGGAATCGCCGAAGCCGGCGACCCCGGCGGCTGCCGCTGGGTCCTCATTCGAAACGACCCGCACGAGGCCCGTCTCCTGGCGCCGTTGGTGCGCGCCGACCAGAGCCTCGCCGAGACCTCTCGCGACCGCTCCCTCGCACTGGCCGTGTGCCAGCTGGCCGAGCACGAGGACCGCAACCCCCGTTCTAATGCGGCCCGTTCGGCCACCGCCCCTCGCGGGACCGTCGTCGCCGCACCACCGGCCGCCGCACCACAGGCCACAGCCCGTTCCCTGCACCGTTCCCCGTAGGAGCCCCTGTCCCCACCAACAACGCCCTCGCCCTCGTCGAGGCCGCGGTCGTACGCGCCAGCGACGCACTGCGGCAGATCGAGAAGCTCGCCCCCGAGCTGACCGCGGAGGACGCCGCCAACGTCGTTCAGTGGATCGGGCTACGGCCCGGGCCGGCCCACCAGCTCGCCGCCGCCGTGACCGCCCTCGGAAACCAGCTCGGCGCCGAGCTGGGCGACCAGCCAGAGGTGTGGGAGCCGGTCCTGGACGCGGGCGCCCGGTTCGCCGCCACCGGGTACCGCGCCGCTGCCTCTACCGCGCACGTCGCAGAAGGCCACGTCGACACAGGAGCCCGTCCCCGCGCGGCCGTCTCCGCCTCCCCAGCGATCCGGGCTGCCGGCCCGGGCCCGCAGATCCATGCCGCCCCGGCCGCCGTCGCCCCACACTCCCGGATCGTCGAACCGCCCCACCGTTGACTCAGGAGAAGCGAATACCTCCCCCAGCCGAGGACGAGTTCCTCGTCCGCCCCCGCTACCTCGCCGGAGCCGGAGAGACCAGCCGCGTGCTTCAGCCACTGGTCCACGTTCACGGTTGGCCGCTCCAGAACACCCCAGCCACCGGAAGGATCGCCGCCACCAGCCCCTGCGGCCGGATCGAGGTAGCCGCCGAGATCGCAGTGTTCCACCTGTGGCGGATCACTGTCCGGACCCACCCGGACGACGTGGAACCGCGGTGGTGGGCGACCTTCAGCAAGGAGACGCCTGCCGAGATCGTCAATGCGCTCGTCCAGGCCCTGGCCGCCGACCGGCACGTTGCCCCCGAGGAGATCGTCGCGGAGTGGCCCGGTCATCCGCCCGCCGGATGGCACCCCCTCCTCAAGGCAGGCTGGGCCGCTTCGGAGCTGACAGCCCTGCTCCTCCAAGACCAGGGCGGCACGAGCTCGATCATCGGCGCTCCCGCCGGGCCGGCCACGACGGTCGTGGACGGTGTCCGGTTCACCTCGCCCGACGGCACCGCCTCGCTGACGCACAGGCCCAAGCCGGACAGCGAGTTCGGAGAAGCGATGGGGCCCTGGATGATCGAGGTCGAGTTCGGCCCGACCTGGCAGGACCAGTGGAACGCCACTCTGTCTGCCGCGACCCCGATGCGCTACCTGAACATGCTCACCTCGGCTGTCGTCGATCCCGCCCCCGTGATCCGCACGACATCGCAGATCAGCGACGCCACTCGGACAGCCGCCGCAACTCGCCCCGCTCCGCCACCGCCACGCAACCCGCTCACCCACGTCGAGGCCGAGTTCGCCAGGACCGACCCACGCCATCCCACCCAGGGTCACCCCCACCGCTGAACAGAAAGGTCCTCGTCCTGACCGAGCCGATCGTCATCGCCCGCTTCCCGGACGCCAGCGGCAGCACCGCCAGCGCCTGGACCCAGGCCCCTGACATGGCCAGCCGCACACTGCTGGTGCGGGCGGGCTTCGCCGCCGAAGCCCCCGAACTGAGCAACCCGATCTTCACCGTCGAAGGCCACGGCCCCAGCGACACAAACCAGAGGGTCCGCCTCGCAGAGCGCATGCTCGCCGACGCCGGATACGCGCCCCGCGTGGTTCCGCCCCTTCCCCGGCAGCGCATCGAGCGGCAACCCTTCCATCCCCAGGACTGGTCCTACTTGGAGGGCCGCCTCGTCGCAGCAACCGCCCAGGCGTACACCGCGGACACCACGGAAGACGTCCACGAGATCGTCCGCCCGCTGATGGACCCGGAGTACGGCCTGATCGGGCGGATGACCGCCCTGCTGGACACCGCCGCCCAGCGGCTCACCGCGATCTCCACCGCCGACCCGGTCGCCGAACGGCGGGCCCACCTCCTGGCCGAGGCCCTGGAGAAGGCCAGCACCCAGTTGACCGCCTTCGGCTACACCGTCGCCGACGCCGACCTCGCCCCGGTCGCCGAGGAACCGGCGTCCTCCCCTCGGGTCGCCGCCGCCCTCACCCGAACCACCGCCCCCGGCAACGGCAGGGAGCCCTCGCCGGCAGCCGGCCCCGCCGCACCGGCCCGCCTCTCAAGCGCGGCCTCTCGCTGAGGCAGAAAGCCCGCCACCGACCTCAGCCAGCGGGTCCCGCCTCCGTCCGATGCGCATAGGCGAGCACCCCGTTGCCCGCGGCCATCTGACGCACCGCCGGCCCTCCTCCCGCCCGCGCTCACGCGGAAGACCAACTCCCCATCCTTGTAAGGAACCACCCCCTGCCCGCCACCCCGAAAAGCCCCTCGCAGAGTCCGGGCACCGACGCCCTCCTCTATGCCCTCATAGGTGCAGGATCCGCACTCGCCGTCTTCGGCTCGCTCGCCTGGATCGGCGGCAACACCGCCAACTCACTTACCGGCAGCGGCCCCTGGCGCGCCCCGTTCGAGCCGGTCACCGCCGCACTGCACCCCGATCAGCTCTACCCGAGCCTGTCGTCGCTGGCACTGCTGATCGCCACCCGCATCGTCCCAGGGATCACCGCGCTCGCCCTGGCGGCTACCGGCCTGTGGCTGTGGTCCCGCCACCGGAGCAAGCCCAGCGGCCTGGCGACCTCCCGCGACCTCTCCCCGCTGCTGCCCGCCGAGATCACGGCCAAGGCCCGCGACCTGCGTCCGAGTCTCGCGGACTGTAAAAGACCGAGCAATCCGCCCCGATGACAGCGGGTTGCTGCTCGGCAACCTCGCGCCGGCTGGCCCCGAGGTCCGCGCTTCCTGGGAGGACGTGTGCGTCGCCATCATGGCGCCGCGAAGCGGCAAGACCACCAGCTTGGCCGTCCCCGCGATTCTGCGTGCGCCCGGCCCTGTCCTGCTGACCAGCAACAAAGCGGCCAGGGATGCCTACACCGCGACGCTGGAGGCCCGCTGCGAGGCCGGCCGGGTCTGGACGATGGACCCGCAGGGCATCGCCCACACCCCACAGGGCATGTGGTGGGACATCTTGGCGGACGCCAAGGACCTCCCAGGTGCGCGCCGCCTGGCCGGGCACTTCGTCGCCGCGGCAGTCGACGAAAGCTCCCAGGGTGACTTCTGGAGCACCGCCGCCCAGAACACCTTGTGTGCACTCTTCCTGGCCGCCGGATGCGACGGCCGCCCCATCACGGATGTCCTGAAATGGCTTGCGGTACCTTCCAACCGCACGCCGATCGACATTCTCCGCGACCACAAGCTGCTGGCCATCGCGGACCAGCTGCAGGGCACCGTTTCAGGCGCGGTGGAGACCCGTGACGGAATTTATGAAACGGCCCGGCAGTATGCGGCGTGCCTACTCGACCCGAAGATTTCCCGGTGGGTCACCCCGAATCCCGGCCTGCCGCAGTTCAAGCCTGAAGAGTTCGTCACCGCCAAGGACACCCTCTATCTGCTGTCCAAGGACGGCGGCGGATCTGCCGGTGCCCTGATCGCCGCGGCAGCCGACTCCGTGATGCGCACCGCGGTCATCCAGGCCGAACGCGCCGGCGGGCGGCTCGACCCGCCGCTGCTGGCGATTCTCGACGAGGCCGCGAATGTCTGCAAAATTTCAGACCTCCCCGATCTCTATTCCCATCTGGGCTCGCGCGGCGTCATCCCGATCACGATTCTGCAGAGCTACCGCCAGGGCCAGAAAGTCTGGGGCGAGGCGGGCATGGACGCGATGTGGTCCGCCGCGACGGTCAAGGTCGTGGGTTCGGGAATCGATGACGCGGATTTCGCGGACAAGCTCTCGCGACTGGTCGGCGAGCACGACGTAGAAACCGTTTCGCATTCCACCTCGGAATCCGGGCGCTCCACCTCGACCAGCATGCGCCAAGAGCGCATCCTGCCGCCGGACCAGATCCGCGCACTGCGCAAGGGCACCGCCCTACTGTTCGCCACCGGTCTGCGGCCCGCCATGCTTGACCTGCGGCCCTGGTACAAGGAGCCGAGTGCCGGGGCGATCGGCAAGGCGTCCTCGCGGCAGACCGACCTCATTACCGAACGCGCGCTCGCCGCGGCGGGTGAGGCCGCATGAGTTACGCGACCGAACCCGCCAGCCGAATTTTGTCGCTCGGCGCGGGGGTGCAGTCCACGACGCTTCTCCTGCTATCGGCGATCGGAGAGCTACCGAAGCTCGACTACGCGATTTTCGCGGACACGGGCTGGGAGCCGGCAGCCGTTTACCGGCATCTGGATGAGGTGGAGCGCCGGATCGCCCGCCCCGCAAATATACCGATTCTCCGAGTCTCGTCGGGAAACATACGGGCGGACGCCCTCGACCCGGGACACCGATTCGCCTCCATGCCCTTGTACATTCTGAACAAGGACGGCAGTCCGGGAATGACGCGGCGCCAGTGTACGGGCGAATATAAGATTAAGCCGATAAAGCGCGAGGTGCGCCGCATACTCGGCTACCCTCATCCGGTCCGGGTACCGCGCGGAGTTTACGTCGAGCAGTGGATCGGGATCTCGACCGATGAATTCCACCGCGCCAAGGACTCCGACGTCAAGTACACGCGCCACAGCTTCCCCTTGATCGACCTTGGGTTGTCGCGCCAGGACTGCCTCAAGCTCCTTGCTGACCACGGATGGGAATCCACCCCGAAATCCGCTTGCCTGGGATGCCCATTTCATGGAAATTCCCAGTGGCGGCAGATCCGAGACGGATCACCGGAAGAATGGGCCGATGTCGTCGAGTTCGATGCCGCGATCCGCGAGGGAAACGCTCGGGCTAATTCGGAAGGGCGCCCGCTGCTCGGGCAGGCTTACCTGCACCGCTCCCGCCGGCCCCTCGCCGAGGCTCCGATCGACCGTCTCAGCCGCGCCGAACTCGCCGCTCTGCAGGAGCAGCTCCCGCTGGCCGAGGAGGAGCTGGAGAACGGGCCCGAGGACGGCTGCTCCCCGTTCAGCTGCCGCTCCGGCGAGGCAGTCGCGTGACTGTCCAGGCCAACGATCCCGATCTCCTCGACCGCCTGCACCGTGCTGAGCACAATGCCGAGCTGTCGGCCGTCCTGGAATCAGCGGAGGACGGTCTCCTCGCGCCGCTGCACCAGCTCCTGGAGCAAGCCGCGGAAGTCTTCCGACGGCGCGGCGACCTTCGGTCCGCCGATGCCCTCGACGCCCACGCGGCCACCATAGAGGGCGTCGGCAACGAACTCCACTACTTGGCCGAGGACTTGGCCGCCCCGGCCTACACGGGTCGTGCCATCGCCGCGAACACCACCTCGGTTCGCGCCGCCCCCGCTGCGGTCGCAGCGGCACCTGCGCCTTCGCCGGCCCCACTGCTCCGCTCGGCCCGCTCTCGCTGACCCCCTCACACCACCCGGAGGTATCCCCTGGCTCGGATCGAGTCCGTCGACCAGGCCGAGGCCCTGCGGCTGATCTGCCCCCTGCCGGATGGCTCTGTCACCGGACTGCGGCAGGTGGCCCGCCGTGGCGACATGGTTGTTACTGCTGAACTGGCGCAGACCATCCGGCAGGACACCTGGAACGGCATCCGCATCCGCGTCGTCTCCCCGTCCGCCGGCGCAGTCGACAGCAACTGGTTCGGCTTCTCGCAGTATGGCGTCTTCAACGAGAGGCACCTCGCACCGTCCGCGCGCGACGGAGGCGGCGAACTCACTCGCTACAACGCCGATTTCATGCTGGTTGTGGACGGCATCGATGCCCGCCGCCTCCGGGACGCCGTTTCCGTGTACACCGCCGCCTTCGCGCCGCCCCCCGCACCGGAGTTCACCGCCGCCGCCCATCTGGCCGCCCTGTTCAGCATGGCCCGTCGGCTCGACCACCTGGGCTCCATCAAACCGGAGACCCTGGCCGGGCGCGCCTTCGCCCACGCAGAGGTTCTTCGGGACATCGCGAGCGAGATCCATTTCGATCTGCTTCCGCTCATCGGAGAACGGCAGGCGGCCGACAGCGCGCCGGTCGAGGTGGCCGAGGGGCTCGCCGTTCTCCGCAAGCTGCGTACGACGCTGACCGCTCTCGCGCACTCTGCCGATGTGGGTGATCACCCGGACCACGGGGAGATCTTCAGGAGCCACTCGGCGAGCCTGGACGGAATCGAGCGAGAGATCACCGCCGACCTGGCGGCAGACCGCGCCGCTGCGGGGGGCGCCCGCGCCAATGCTGCGATGAGCGCCTCCGCGATCGCCCTGGCCTCGCCGTCAGCAGGCCGGTCGGCGGCCGGCACCACGGCGCTCGCCTCGGCACCGATCCGGGCGTCGGAGAGGGGGCGGCGCTGAACTACCGGTACCCCGAGATCCCGCCGCGCGACTACCGGCCGCGGCTGTCCACCGCCGGCGACCTGCACTGGCCCGACGAGAGCCCCCAGATGGGCCCGTGGACGCACGAGCAACTCGTCGCCATCGCCCACCCGTGGCCCGTGGCCTGGCTCTTCCCGCCCCGTCCCGGCGATCCCCAGCGAGTCGTCAACTTGTTCGCCGGGCCCGGCGGTTGGGAGCAGGGGCTGCGAGTCCTGGACCCTTCGGGGTTCGACGTGGTCGGTGTCGAGATCGGCTGGGACGCCTCCGCGACCGCAGTGGCGGCCGGGCACCGACGCATCGTCGCCGACGTCCGAACCCTCGATCCGATCCACCCCGCGCTGCGGTACGTCGAGGGACTCACCGTCAGCGCGCCGTGCCAGGTCTGGTCCCCGGCCGGCAAACGTGAAGGCCACCAGGAACGCAACATCGAGTTGCTGCTGGACACCTTCACCATGGCGTGCGAAGCGAGCTTCGGGCACTACCACGACACCGGGGAGTGCGAGTCCGCCGATACCTGCGGCATCTGCTCCGACCCCGAGTGGGACGGCTACAGCGGCTTCACCGGCCCGTTGCTGACCTTCGAGGAGGCCCGTTCCCTGGTGCCGCAGATGAGCGACGAGCGCATCGGCCTGATCGCCGAGTCGCTGATCTGGTCGCTCGCGCTCACCGCCCGCTACGACAACCTCCGCTGGATGGCGATGGAGCAGAGCAGCGCGCTGCCGGAGGTGGTGCTGGACGCCATCTCGGAGGAGCTGCAGATCGCCGACTGGTGCTCGGCCGACTACCAGGTCCTGGATGCCGCCGATGTCGGCGTGGCCGCCCACCGGCGGCGTGTCTACCTCGTGGCCGGCCGCCACCACTACGTCAACCTGCAGGCGATGCAGCCCTCCGAGCCGGTCCCCGGGCGCACCCTCGCCGAGGCACTCGGCTGGCCGGCGGGTGTGCGGGTCAACACCCGCGGAACCAGGCGGACGTCCGGCGGCAACGAGTTCTCGGCCGACCGCACCGCACCGGGCACCACCAGCAAGATTCGCGGCTGGTACTGGGCCGACGACAAGGACCGCAAGTACACGGTGCCGGAGGCGGCCCTCACCGTCGCCATGCCGGCCGACTACCCGTGGACGGGCTCCCGTTCGTCCGCCTGCCAGCAACTCGCGGACATCGTGATCCCCACCGAGGCCGCCCGTGTGGTGGGCGGCGCGATCCTGCGCAAGGAATGGGAACAGCCCGTTTCCAGCTACCTGGAGACGATCTACAGCCCGCAGAGCGTGGCCCTGGCAGCACCGGCCGCCGCCGAACCCGCGTCGCCCCGGGCGACTGCGGCCACCTCCACCGGCACCGCCCAGGTGCAGATGCTCCCCGGCTTCGACGACTTCTTCGTGAGCGCCGCGCCCAACCCCCGCAGCCGTGCCGCCCGCCCCCGGTAGCACTGCCCTCGCCCGGCCCCAGCCGCACGCCGGGGCCGGGCCGCCCCACCCCCACTGCCACTTCGGAGACCACCATCGACCGCACACCCGAGCACCCGCCCGCCGTACCCGACCGGTTCTCCGGCCCCGGCACCTGGGCCGCCTACCAGGCTGCACTCTCTCGCTACGCCGCCCGCCGGGCCGCCGTCCAACAAGCGCTCGACACCAGCAGCCAGGTCGAGACCGTCCGGCCCCCGCACTCGCCCGGTCCCCGCAGCGCACGACGTTGAGACTTCCCTTCGCGCGACCACGAAC
Source organism: Kitasatospora sp. NRRL B-11411 (assembly GCF_000721345.1). Lineage (NCBI taxonomy): Bacteria > Bacillati > Actinomycetota > Actinomycetes > Kitasatosporales > Streptomycetaceae > Kitasatospora > Kitasatospora sp. NRRL B-11411. The sequence continues at coordinate 55,738 of NZ_JOGH01000009.1, forward strand.
GACATTGATCTGCAACGGACTTGCTCACCATGACCCACTCTCTGCCGCCCTCCGCTGCGACGGCAACACCCGGCCTCGGCGCAGCCAGCGTCCCGCTGCCCGTCGCACGGATCGACGGACGCTGGTACCTGGCCGCCGGCCACGGTCACCTCTCGATCGACGACCGCGCCCTCACCCGCGACCTGGAAACGCTCGCCACGCTCCTGGCCCCCGCCACCTCGCCCGGACGGCACCCGTGAGCGTCGACAGCCCCGGCCTGAGCCCCCAGTTGGAGGCCGAGCAGGCCGTGCTGGGCGCCTGCCTCCTCGTCCCCTCACAACTGGCCTCGCTGCGAGCCTGGTTGGAGCCGCGCCACTTCCTGCGCCCCGCCCACGGCCAGTTCTTCGCAGTGATGCTCGCCCAGCTCGACGAGGCGGCACTCCCAGCCACCGGCGAACAGCGCCGCAACTGGGCGCTGCGGGCGTTGGACACCGGCGTACGCACCATTCCCGGCTTCAGCGCCAGCTACGGGCAGTCGCTGATCTCGGCGTGCCCGATCGCCGCGCACGCCACCGCATACGGGCGGATGGTGCTGGAGACCGCTGTGCGTCGCTCCCTGGAGCAGCACGCCCACCGGCTGCTGGCCGCCGCCGAGGGCGGCTCCGTGAGGACCACGGTCGCCCTGACGGCCTCGCTGCACACAGTGATCGACCAGCTCACGACGGCGTGGGGCACGATCGACGTCCGGTCGACAAAGCCTCTGCCAGAGCCGGATACCCGCACAGGTCTGCTGGCCGGCCGCGCCGCCGAGAGCGCCCACGACAACGAGCGCATGCTGCTGGCCTCCTTGGTCGCGTCTCCGACGCGAATCAGCGAGATCACCTCCTGGCTGAGCGGCGGCGACTTCCTGTCCCCTTCGCACCGAGCCGTCTACCAGGCCCTGGCTGCCCTCACGCACCGTGGCGAACCCGTAGACGAGCTCACCGCCCTCTGGGAGGTACAGCGGCGTGGCGCCCTGGCCGACGGAACGACCACGGTCGAGGAAGTGCGGACCCTGGTGGCGACGGGCATGCCGGGCGATCCGGGCTACTGGGCCGAGCGGGTCCTACGGGCTTCGCTCCTGCGGACTTCGGCCACTTCAGCAGGGATCGTGCGCGTCCTGGCGCTGGACGCCGCCGTCTCCGCCGGCACCCTCCTCGGCGACTCGCTACGCGCGCTGGAACCCGCCGACCGCCTCCAGCAACGTCATCGCGCCGCCCTCAACGCCCCCGCCTCGGACCGTCGCGGCCCAGTGGTCCTGGGCGTCCGACGCCAGGCCGCCACCCGCACCGCCGGCACAGCCGACCGGCCCTCCCGCCCGCCGATCGAGCCCTCCCCGCACCGGCGCTGACCTACGAGCGAATGCCCATGCCCCTACCTGCTTCCAACTCCCGCGCCTCCCAGCGCCTGCGAGCTGCCGCCGACCAAACCGAGGTGCTGGAGAACGCGCTGCCCCGCGCCTACCGCGAAGAGGGCGTACCCGACCTGGCCGAACTGGCTGTCCACGCGGACGCTATCGACGATCACCGCCGCGCCGTCCTGGACACCGCCGTCGTCCTGGCCACGCGCCCGCACCCAGCCGCCGCCGAACGGACCGAGACCCGGGCCCTGACCGTCGCAGCCGAACGGCTCGCCCGCGCAGGCGCGTCCATCGGGCGTGCCGCCACGATGGCCGCACGGCTGCACGAGGTCGACGGCGTCGGCGGCCAAGCCGCCGAGGAGACCCGGGAGCGCGCCACCCGGCACGTCCACCACTCTCTCTCCCACACCCGCATCGCCCTGCGAGAGGCCATCGAGCAACTGCGTTACGAAGCAGAGCGGTTGTCTCTCACGGCACCCACCGGGCGCAACCCCGCCGCCGTAGCGCGGTCGACCGCTCGCGGTGCCCGCGTCATCGCTGCACCTTCCCCTCGGCCCGCCGACCTGCAGCAGCACGCGGCCGGCCGACGCCGCTGAACCCGGAGACACCCTGACCAGCACGCCCCCTGCCGCCATCCGCGACATGAGCACCGTCGCCGGGATGCTCCGCCTACTTGGCCGCGTCACCGCCGCGCCTCCTGGGCCAGGACAGCTCGCTCCCGACCCCGCCGCCGTATCGGAACGCATGGCCCAAGCCCTCGCGTTCCAGCGCCAGTGCGCCGACAACGCGCGCCGCTGCCGAAGGTCGAGCGACTCCAACCCGGCGTTGGCCGGCGCCTACACGGCAGCGGCCGTCCGCGCCGCCACGATCACCCGGCACCTGGGCGTCGCGTTCGACCTCTCGGTCAAGTGCGCCCTGACCGAGCGCGGCGCACCACGCAGTGCAGCCGAGTCGCTGCACCAGCGCCGCCACAGGGCAGCAGTGGCGGCGCTGGCCGAAGCGGAGAAGGAAGCCGACCGCGGGCACCAGGAAGTCCTCGGCTTCGTCACCACCGACACCGCAGAAGCTCCCGTTCCCCGGCCTGTCGCCCAGCCCGCGCCCCGGAAGCACCGGTGAACGTGGACCAGTACGAGGTCGGCCGTCTCCTGCGGACCATGGCGACCGACACCCGCAAGGCCGCGCTTGGCGGGGTGCCGCCCACCGAACCGGTCGACGTCGCGGAGCAGCTCCAGGACGTCCTCGCCCTGCAGCAGCAAGCCGCCGCCAACGCCGCCCGATTCAACCAGACGTCCCCCGAACAGCCCGCGTCCCGTACCGGTGCCCTCGTGTTCGCTTGGGCCGCTGCCAGGCTGGGCCTGGTCGGCGCGGTTCTCGGGGAGACCCTGGAGGCCGCCGCCCACCTCTCCGACGCCAGTGCCGCCTCCCTCAACACCCGGCAGCTCGACGCCCTGGAGAGCGTGGTCAGGTGGGGGCTGGAGAGCACTCGGTCGGGCCTGCACGCGCTGTCGGCCGACCTCCGCACCGTCAGCACCGCGATCACCACGGGCCCGCCCTGGCCGAAGGTGCCGCTACCCGCTGCGGCTGTCGCCCTCGCCGACTCGTCCTCACCGAAACCTGCGCCGATGCCCCCGGCCGCCGGCGAGCACGAACCTCGCCCTCGCGCAGCACGGCGGCGGACCCCGCATCTGCTGATCGTCGCCGCCCCGCCCGCTGCGGCCCCGGGCACCCCCGCCGCGTCCGCGACCGTTCTGCCATTCCGCCGTCCCTGACCGGCAGCCGCCGCGCCGGTCACCGCCCCACGTACGGAGCCCACCACGCCCGCCCCCGAACCCGCGCCGGCCCTCGGCGACTACCAGGAGCGCCTTCGCCGCGTCGCCGACCAGGCCGAAGACCTCGCCGAGAAGCTGCCCGGCCCCTTCGCCACCGACCCCGGTGTCCCGGACGCCCGCATCGTCGCCCAGCAGCTCAGCGACCTCCAGCTCGTTCAGGCCATCACGCTCGGCGCAGCCGACTACGCCAACCGCATTCCGCTCGACCCCTCCGCCACCAGCGCCGCACGGCTGACCGCCATCGCCCTCGCCCGTGCCCACAGCCGGGTCACGGAGGCGGCCCGCCACCTGGCGCACCTGTTCCAGCACTCCGTCACCGCAGACGTGTGGGCTGTTCCCGACGCACAGCCGGTCGACCCCCGCCAGGTCTACTTCGCCGCCCGGCACCAACTCGGCGCCGCAGCAAGGGAGCTGCGGATCGAGGCCGACCGCCTCCCCTCCGTCGGCGTCTCGCACCTGCCCGCACAGGCCCGCCAGCACGCAGCGGTGAGCCTGCCGCAGCGGCTGCGTCGCGCTCTCACCCGCCGCTCGGCCGAGCCTGCCCCCATCGCCGCCCTTCCCCGCAGCGCTGCCAAGCTGCGCCGCTGAAACCGAGGCCCCGCCATGACCTACACCACCCCTGTCGAACTGCAGTCGCAGTGGCTGCACGGCACCGCCAACGACCTGCACGCCTTCCGCGAAGAGCTGTGGCGCCTCTACACCTACCGGGACCCCCAGAGCGCCCGCCTCGGCGCGGTGCTGGAGGGAATGACCCAGGTGCAGGAGACGCTGCTGTCCAACACCACCGATGAGTACGACACCGTCGCGCCCGATTCGACCAAGCCCTCGGACATCGCCTGGCGGCGGTGCACCGTCGCGTACGCCTACGCCGGGCTGCTGACTGCCAAGGCGATCGTGCGCCTGCAGCCCGCCCTCGTCTCCGCCACCCTCACCCGGCTGACGCCTGGCCCCGCCTACGCCTCGCGGCACCGCCTGGCGTACTTCAAGTCGCTGTCCGCCGGATGGGAGGTCCTCGACGAGGCCGTCTGGAAGCTGCGGGAGGTCGCGGAGAACCTGACCGCCTCCGAAGAGCCCGCCCTGCTCAAGGCGTTCACGGGCGACGCCGCCGTCCGCATGGTCCGCTCGGCCGCGGTGACCGCCAAGCCCGCCGAGCCGGACACCGCACGCACGGCGGCCGGGCCGGGTGCCGTGGTCGTCGCGGCGCCGCCCAGCCGTGCTGCGAGCGCCCGAACCGGGGCGCGCCGATGAGCGCGCCCAACCGCGGGGGGCCGCGGATCGGGTCGATGTGCTCGGGGTTCGGCGGCCTGGACATGGGGGTGCAGGCCGTGCTCGGCGGCGAGGTGGTCTGGCACGCCGAGATGAACCTCTCCGCCGCGCAGATCCTGGCTCACCACTGGCCTAGAGACGCCAAATTTCGGTGATATCACCGCAGTTGACTGGTCGTCGGTCCCCTCGGTCGACGTCCTGACGGCGGGCTTCCCCTGCCAGGACCTGTCGGTCGCCGGCAAGCGCGCCGGCCTGATGGAGGGCACCCGCTCCGGACTGTGGCTGACCATCGCCAGCGCGATCGAGGTCCTTAAGCCGAAGTTGGTGATCATTGAAAATGTACGCGGAATCCTCAGCGCAGCCGCTGCCTCGCCAGCCGATGGCGACCTGGAGTGCGGCTGGTGCGATCTGGGAGACGGCGGAGGTGAGCCTCCTCTGCGGGCACTCGGCGCGGTACTCGGAAGTCTGGCCAACCTCGGGATGGATGCGCGATGGACGGTGCTATCCGCGGCAGCCGTCGGTGCCCCTCATCGCAGGGAGCGTCTCTTCCTCGTGGCCTGGCCCGGCGGCTCCGGGGCTGCCGACGCCGCGGGCGCGCGATGCGAAGGGCCCGGATGCCTGGCGGGCGGACCTGGGGCACACGGTGGCGTTGCTCAAGACGCCGACCTCCAACTTGGGGCAGATCGGCGGCAGTCAGCACCCGGACAAGCGCCGCTCGGGCGGGCACGGCCCGAACTTGTCGGACGAGGTGGAGCACCTGTTGCTGCCCACTCCGAAGGCGTCGGACGGGACGCACGGGGGCCCGAACTCCCGTGGCTCCAAGGGCGATCTGACTCTTCCCTCGGCGGCGGCGCAGTTGCTGCCGACGCCGCGGGCCTCGGACACGGGGACGCCGGGGAGGCGGGCGGGGCAGGGGTTTCGGCAGCCGCTGTCGGCGGTGCTGCTGCCGCTGTGGGACAGGATTCTGGAGGAGTGAGCCGGTGGGGACCGTACGCCTCGGCCGTCGCCCGGTGGGAGCGTGTCACCCGGCCGGCCCCGGAGCCCGTCGACGGAAACGGTCGCCTCGCCCCGGAGTTCGTCGAGTGGATCATGGGGCTCGACGCCGGTCACGTCACCGGCGTTCCCGGCCTGTCCCGGTCGGCCCAGCTGACCGCCCTCGGCAACGGAGTGGTCCGCCAGCAGGCAGCTGCGGCAATGCAGTTGCTCGATGCCCCCGGCCTCCTCGCCGCCGCGTGCTGCGGCGGGCGGCGGTGAGGAGGTGGTGCTTATACCTCATGATCGGCCGGATGCGTCCGGCCGATCGCGGCGGAACCTTGTCTCACGCCCCGCAACCGCACCGAAAGGCCCCTTCCTCCCTTGACCGCACCCGAGCCCGCCGAGGGCGCCGAGCCGAACTCCGGCTACAGCGACGCCCAGATCGAGGCCCTGTCCGCGAAGCTGACGGCCCTGGCGGCCGGCTTCGACGCTCAGGCCGAACAGCTGGCCACCATGTCGACCGCACTGGAGCCCGAGGACGACGGCGCCGCCGCCGAGCCCATGTTCATCGTCGCCTTCGAGGACCCGGCCTACTACAAAAGAGGTCGAACTCATGGTTCCGTGGGTCGACGAGATCTTCACGAAGATCTACGGACCCGAAACCACGGCGTCGCGGCCGTGGTGCGTGCGCTGGCCTGAGCACCCGGAGGCCGTGGCCCGGCTGCACGCCCTGTGGCTGGCCTGGCAGGCCGCGATCGATCCCGAGTCCGGGGCGAACGGCCCCAGCGCCTGGCAGCGCGACCATCTCGAGCCGGCGCTGATGAAGCTGCGCGCCGCCGACGGCCCCTTCGGCGCGTGCACCAGCTCCGGCGGCCACGTCAGCCACCGCCTGCTGGAGCACCCGGCGCTGACCGACCCCGACTCCCTTACTCCTTTCCCCTCGACCTGACCGGAGGCCGACATGCCCGACCTCAGTCTGCCCCAGTGGCAGCCCGCGGACAGCGCCTCCGCCCGCGCCCAGCAGCACTTCCTGGAGGCCGAAGAGGTCTATGACCTCCTCATCGAGACCGACCCTGCAGAACCCGACGGCCCCGAGCCCGGCAGCGACAACTTCCTGCTGTTCGAGAACCTCGACGCCTACGAAGAGAACGCCAACCCCGCGCTCGGCGCCCATCTGCACTACGGCACCGACGGCACCTTCACCCTGGCCACCCGCCCGGCTCCCACCTTCGCCATGGCGGCGGCGTGGCTGGTCGCCCGCGGCGCCGACCCGGGTGCCTTCCTCCACCGCGCCGGCCACGGCGGCACCCCGGCCGACGAGCGCAGTGCCGCCGTCGCCGCCCGCTTCATCACCGACCACGCCCGGTACGAGCAGGTCGAGCACAGCGTCGAGCCGGGCGAGACGTGGGTGATGCTGCGTGACACCACCTCTGCCGGTGCCGCCCGCCCGTACCTGCTGCAGGTGGAGACCGGCGACCCGGACCGCGGGTACACCCTGCGCGAGGGCAGCTTCGCCAGCCCGCAGGAGGTCCAGCAGTGGCTGGAGACCCGGCGCACCGCGCTGCCGCCCGTCGCCCAGGGCGAGGTCACCGTCGTCTACAGCCCGCAGGCCCTGGCAGCACGCGCCCGCACCACCGCATCGTCCGCCAAGAGCACCTCTACCGAGGCTGCCCTCGCCCCCGTCCCGGTGTCGGCCGGACGGCGGGCCGTGCGGTGAGCGAGCAGCGGCCGAGCAGTCCTCCGGTGGGCTTCTCCGCCCACCCGGAGGCGCTCGCCGACCTCCTCGACGCGCCCGCAGACGTTCGGGACCTCGCGCTGGAGTACCTCGACCGGCTGCTGCGCGCCGAGGTCCGAGGACCTCTGCTGGACCAACAGGGCGACCGCGACCTGCGCGGAGCCCGCAAGCTCTACCTCGACGAACGCAACGCCTACCGGCTCGTCTACACCGAGCAGCGCGCACCGGGCAACCCACGCCGACTGCTCGGCATCCACCTCGTCGCCGTCGGGCGGCGCTACAACATCGAGGTCTACAAGACGGCGGCCGAGCGGCTCAAGCAGGTTGCGGCTCAGGAGGTTCCGCGTCCGGGCATGCCGGCTCGGTTCCAGGCCGCCCTCGCCTCCTCCGTCTCCCGGCCCTCCCCGGCCCGGGCCATCGCGACCACCCCGGGCGCGGTGCCGCCCACCGTGGTCGCCGCTCCTCCTGCCGCCGTTCGGCGCTGATCCCGACACAACCCCACTGCCACACCGGAGTTCTCCATGCCCGCCACCGCCAATGTCACCGTCCTGGACCGCGCCCAGCTGGCCGCCGAGGGGATCTCCACACGCTGGTCGACCCGCCTGCTGCGCACGCTGGGCTCCTCCGGCCCGCTGCGCAAGGCCGAGATCGCGAGCTCCTCCCCGATCCCGGCGGGCAGCCTGTACAAGGTGACCGGTCTGTTGGAGCGCGCGGGTGCGATCACGCGCCTGCCCATTCCCGGCAGCCGCCGGTACGAGCTGGCACTGACCGATGCCGGCAGGGCATTGGATCCGGTCCACGCCGCTGCCAAGTCCTGGGCCGACCGGCACCTGGTCGGCCGCGCGGCACTGGAGGCGCCGGAGGCGATCGACGACGCCTTGGGCCTGTTCGCCATTCCCCACACCGGAGCCGTCCTGGTCGAGCTGGTGGCGGGCGAGTCGTTGACGGTCCCACAGCTCGCGCAGCGGCTCCCGGTCCCCAACAACGGGATCCTTCACCACCGCCTGTCCGTGCTGGCAGAGCAGGGCCTGATCTCGCGCAGCGGCAGCCCGCGGGCCTACCGGTGGGCGATCAGCGAGGCCGGCATGCACACCGGCGCCATGGTCCGCGAGCTGTCCGGGTGGGCGGAGCGGTACCTGCCCAGCATCGCCCACCCCGACCCTGCCGCGCGGGCCTCCTCCGCCGCGCTGACCTCCGGCACCGGCGCCGTGGTCATCGCCGCGCCCCGCCCCGCCGCCGCGCGGACCGACGCGGCCCGGCTACGCCGGGACACCCTGCGGATCCACTTCTCCCACGCTCCCGGCCCCCAGCCCCCGGCGCTCCTGCAGAGCGCCGCCGGCCCGCGCCGCTGATCCGCCCGCCCTCGACCGGAAGTTCCGCCCTGACCACCACACCCGTCACCGACACCGCCCAGCGGTCCGGCCCGGATCGCCCGGTCCGCAGCGTCCTTCGCGCACCGCACGTCGCCGTGCTGCTCACCGCCACCCTGGTGGGACGGCTTCCCACCGCGATGGCCCCGCTCGCTCTGCTGCTCGCCGCCCGCGCCGACCATGCGGGGACAGCACTGGGAGCGCTGCTGGCCGCGCTCTACGCCCTGTGCGGGGCCGTCGGCCAACCGCTACTCGGCCGAGCCGTCGACCGGCGTCGCCTGGCCGGCGTCGCGCTGGCCGCAGCCACCGTCGCGGGCACCGCGTTCACGGCACTCGCCGTCGTCGGCACGGGCCGCGACCCGCTCCTCTCGGCCGCCCTGGTCGCGGTTGCCGGGCTCGCCACCCCGCCGCTGGAGGCCGGGCTGCGGGCGATGTGGCCGCGCCTGGTCGCCCAGCAGGACCAGCAGGCCGCGTTCGCCCTGGACGCCACCGCCCAGGAGGCTGTCTACGTCGCCGGGCCCGCCCTGGCCACCGTCCTGTGTCAACTCGCTTCCCCTGCTCTGGCGTTGCTCGGTTGCGCGATCCTCGGACTGGCGGGCACGGCATTGGTCGCCTCCCGCCAGCCCGCCCGCGTCCTCAACCCCGTGCGGCGGGAGGCCCACTGGCTGGGGCCGCTGCGCTCACCTGGCCTGCTGGTCCTACTTGGCGCCGCCACACTCCTGGGCGCGAGCCTGGGATCGTTCAACGTCTACGCCCTGGCCGCGGCCGACCACCACGGAGCCGGGTGGCTGGCCGGAGCGCTGCCCGCCGCCCTCTCCCTCGGCAGCCTGGTGGGCGGCATCATGTGGGCCAGGCTCGCCCACAGCGCAACGGCCGACCAACTGCTGCGCACTGTCAGCGTGCGCTTCGCCGCACCGTTCGCGCTGTTCCTCCTCACCCCCGAACCGGCTCTCGCGGTGGCCGCCGCCGCACTTCCCGGCCTGTTCCTGGCGCCGTGGCTCGCGACGGCATTCCAGCTGGGCGATCGGCTCGCTCCCCAGGGCACCGCCACCGAGGCCGCGGCCTGGCTGGTCGCCGTCATCGGACTCGGCGGCGCTGCCGGCACCGCGCTGGCCGGGCAGCTCTCGACGGCCGGTCCCGTCGCAGTCGCCGCGCTCACCCTGGCGAACGCGGTCGCAGCCGCGCTCACTCTTGCCGTGCGCCGCTGACCTGCCACCTCCCCGGGCCGCGCTCCGCCCGCCCGGTCTGCGAGTGCGCAGAACCACCTCAACCTTCTTCCGGAGAAGCCTTCTTGCATCGCACCACCGCCCCCGTCCCGACGCCCATCACCGTTGTCTGGGACTGGAACGGGACCTTGCGCGACGACGTCAAGGACCACCTCGACGCGCTCAACGCCACCCTGCCCGACCTGGGCATTTCCCCGATCACGCTGGAGCGTTACCGCGCCGAGCACCGCACCCCGATCCGCGCCTTCTACGACGCCCTGCTCGACCGCGTCCTGGACGACCAGCAGTGGCACGACGCCGACGCCGCCTTCCAACGCGAACTCGCCCAGCACCCGGTGCGGCTGCAGCCCGGTGCCCGCGACCTGATGCTCGGGCTGCGAGCCCGGGGTATCCGGCAGAGCCTCCTGTCCCTGTCCCTGCACGACCGGCTACTGACCGAAGTCCGGGCCGTCGGCATCACCGGCCTGCTCGACCGGGTCGACGGCCGACACGAACCGGTCGTCGGCAGCAAGGCCCCCGCCATGGCCCGGCACCTCGCAGCCCTCGGACCGGCCACCGACCCGGCGCGCACCCTCGTGATCGGCGACACGGTCGACGACGCGCTCGCCGCACTGTCCGTCGGCGCAGTTCCGGTCCTGCACACCCGCGGCCTCCACTCGCCAGAGCGACTGGCCACCGCCGGAGTGCCCGTCGCCGACAGCCTGAAGGACGCCGTCGACATGGGACTGGCCATCATCAACTCGACCGGACCGGAGCCCCGGTGAGCGCCGAAGACCGGCGCGGGAAGCCCATCGCTCAATGGAGGCCCCGCGTCCCCGGCAACACCGACGTGGGAACGCGCCTGGTGTGCGTGCAACTCCAGGTCGAGCATCTTCACCAGCTACCCGGCCGCGGTACCGACACCGTCCACGGAGCCATCGCCGACCAACTCGCCTCCCAGGCACGCCGGCTCGATGACGTCCAGACCCGGATTGTGCACCTGGCCGACGCCCTGCGCCGTGACCTTCAGCGCGTGATCGACGGCCGCGATGCCGAAGAGCCCAGCATCAACGGCCTCCTCCACAACAGCGCCCCAACGCTCGACCTCCTCGCCGCGCGGCGCACCGAACTCCACCGCTCCCTGACCAACCTCGTGGAGATCTACAAGGGCCTACCCCCGTTCGAGGCCCAATCGGACCGGCAGCGGGCCGCCTCCCTCCGCGGCACCGTCAAGACGAGTTCCACGCCCCGCACACCGTCCGCGCCCCCCAAGAACACCGGAGAACCCCATCACCGACACCACCAAGCCGCTCCTCGCCATTGACGAGGCACTCCAGGTCGAAGACCTCGAAGCCCACGCCGACGAGGACAAGCAACGCTGGTGGGAGTTCGCATATGAGCGGAACGTCAGCGTCCTGGCTGCGCAGCACACCGTCAACCCGCACTCGCCGCTGCTGACCGACTCCTACCTCGTCGTCCACGACGCCACCATGACCTATGGCATTCCTGGGTCGGATCAGCTCGCGGGCATCCACGTCCAGCGCGACCTGGGAGCAGGAACGTTCAGGCTCGACTACGAGCGGGCACCGATCGTGGCCCTCGCGCAGAACTGGCTCATCGCCCGCGGCGCCGACCTCGACCAGCTGACACCGCAGGCCGAGTGGCTGCCGACCACCGACCAGCCCAGCCGCGACCTGGAGCAGAGGCTCGCCCTGGCCGGTGACCGGTACTGGTTCGCGAACAGCTACACCTCCGACGTCGTCCTGGACCCCGCCCACGCTTCGGGCGGACCGCCCAGCGCCGCCGAGGACCTGGTCTACGACTTCCACACATGGATCATTGCCCAGGACCAGCACCCGGAGCCCGGGCTCCACCCCGTCCGAGTGTTCTTCGAGGACGTCGACTACCTCGGCCGCTCGTACACCCTGCGCGAAGGCGGCTTCCCCGATCTCGATGCCGCCTACGACTGGGCCATGCGCATCGGCGAGCCGGACAACCCCCTCCCGCCCGTCGAGGTCGCTCCCTCCACCAGCCCGCGCACCGCCGCCGCCCGCGCCACCAGCCCGGCCTCCGCAGCCGGGGCCGCCCCGGCCGAGGCAGCAGCCCCGCCTGTCATCACCACAGACCCGGCCGCCACCCGCACCCGGTGACGGCCCGACCTCCAGGAATACCTATCTCCGCCGACGTCCAGCGGGCCCGACCGCGCCCGCGCACCACCGAGCACCGCTCCGTGCAGAAGTCCGTGCGCCTGACGCCGACCGCGTTCTCGGCCATCCGAGAGCGGGCGGCACAGGAGCACCTGACGACCTCCGGGTTCATCGCCACCGCCGCACTGGCCGCCGCTTTGGCCGATGGTCCCGTCGGCCGGCCCGAGACCGACCCGCGCCGCCCGCTCGTCGAAGCGCTCGACCGCCTGGCCTGGGAACTGTGCACGCTGACGGGCACCGTCACCGGCCGCGAGCAGGCGTCCGAAGTGCCGGCTGCACTGCCCGCCCTGGCCCAGCGGATCTACGCCGTCCTCGACGCCGTGCTGGAGGCCGCATGATCCCCGACGTGTCCACTGGTGCTAGCCCCCGGCCGCTGCTGGATTACCTCTACGGCCCCGGTCGACGCGAGGAGCACGAAGACCCGCACCTGGTCGCTGCCTGGGACCGGGCCGGTGCGCCCGACCCCGGCCGCGACCCGGGTGCCACCGTCGGCCGACTCGCCGCCCGGCTCGACCAACACGCACAGCTGCGGGCCGCCGAACTCGGCGGGCCGCCGCCCAGCCGGGTCTGGCACTGCTCAGTGCGTACGGCTCCCGAGGACCCGCTGCTCACCGACGACCAGTGGGCGCACGTGGCCCGGCGGATCGTCGCCGCGACCGGGCTCGCACCCACCGATGGGCCCGGGTGCCGGTGGGTGGCTGTGCGGCACGCCGTCCACCACATTCACATCGCCGGGATCAGCGTGCTGCCGGACGGGTCCCGGCCGGCGATGCACCGTGATGCGGCCCGCGCACAGGCCGAGTGCCGGGCGATCGAGACGGAGTGGGGCCTTCGGTCCGTCGGCCAAGGCGAGCGCGTCACCACCAGCTATCCGACCACCGCCGAGATCATCAAGGCGGAGCAGCAGGGCTGGGACCAGCCGTCCCGCGTCTGGCTCCAGCAGCGCATGCGCCAGGCCCTGGCCGGTGCCAGCAGCGTCGCGGAGTACGCCGCCGCGCTGGAGGCCGACGGCGTCCAGGTGCGCTGGCGAACCGACGAGACGGGCGCCCGAGTCGGATACAGCCTTGCCCGCCCCGGCGACACCGGAACGAGCGGCATCCCGTTGTACTTCGCTGCCGGCCGCCTCGACTCCGCGCTCACACTGCCTCGGTTGACCGCGCTGCTGGAGGCGAGCGCATCAACGGAGCCGTCCTGAGCGGCCGCCGCCATCCCGTCCTTCACCACACCATGCCCGGTTCGCACCCGTTGGAGACCAACCCTGACCGAGATTCCCTGGGACGACTTCTGGCCCGAGGAGGACACCCTCGTCCGGCCCGCCTACCTCGCCGGTCTCGGCACACGGCTCGGCCTCGACACTCCTCTCAGGGCGTTGGAAGGCTGGACCACCACCGCCGTGCGGGACACGACGCGCCTCGTCAGTGAAAGCCCATGCATGGGGATGCGGGTCGTTTACGACCCGGAGCGTCCCGAGCCCTGGGGCGTCTTCGCCCAGCGCGACCTGTTCGAAGGCATCAACTGGTACGGCTCCTTCAGCCGGAACTGCCCGCCCGAGATCCTCCACACGTTCTTCGCCGACCTGGCCGACGTCTTGGAGCGCGATGTCGTCGCGGACACCGAGGCCGTGTTCATCGGCGACGGCCAACCCGTCGCCGACGCCTTCCAAGTCCTGGCTGCTGACGGCTGGAAGACCACTGCCGCAGCTCACGGCACCCTGCGGGCAGCGTCCAACGACGGCCTGGTGCTGGTGACCGCCGGCGCGCATCGCAGCCAGGAGGAGGAATCCGCTGACGGAGCCTTGCGGTTCGTGTGGAGTGTGGCCCCCGGAATTCCGGAGGTGTCGTGGTCCGCCCGGTTCAGCTCCGACACGCCCGCACTCGTGATGGCGGCCTTCAACCGGGCAGTGCTCTACCGCGAGCCACTGATCCGTTTCACCTCCAGTCTCCCGCCGGAGGTGCTCGCCCGGTCCCAGGCCGAACAGGACGCCGCCGAACGCCCGACGGAGCGCCGCCCGATGATGCCGAAGGCCACCGAGCTGCTCGCGGCCTCGCCGGGCCTGGCGGACTCGGAGGTCCTGGTCGTCCCTGCCCATCTCGCCGGGCCCGGAGACAGGGGCCGGGCCGTATCCGCCTTGAGCAGGGCGAACGGGTGGACGACGACGAGCGGCGCCACCGCCAGGTTCTGGGACAGCCCCTGCGCGACCATCCGGGTCGCGCAGCTGCTGCGCACCGATCCGGAACCGTCCTACCGTGTGCGACCGTCCGAGGGCACGTGGATCATTACTGGCGCGGAGGAAGCCCTCGCCGCTCCGCTGTGGCAGATGCACCTGAGCCCGCAGACGCCGGCCGAGGTCGTCGGTGCCGTCACCAGCTTTCTCGCCCGAGCCTCAGCCGAAGGCCACCCCTCGGCCACCCGACGGGCGTTGAACGCCCACAGCTCCCTCAGCAGCAACCTCGTCGAGGGCGGCTGGAGCCGTGAGGAGCACGGGCACACCATCCGCTACACCCATCCGTTCCTGCAGGTCTCCTACTCCCGCAGTCTCCTCTCCTTCTCCCGGCACGAAGAGCTGGACCACAACAGCCCCTCCACCCACCTGCTCGCCTCCCGCCTCGACAGCCGACTCACCGCTTGGACGCTGGCCGGCACCACGTCCACCCCACACGTACTGATCAGCGCGGCGCTGGAGGCCGCCACCGCGCCCGAGCCCGCCCGGCGCGCCCAGCACACCGTGCCCCAGCAGTTCCTTCCCTTCATCCGCGTCCTGCCTCCGGCTGCACCCCGTGCCAGCGCTGCCCGATCCGGCACTGCCCGCACCACAGGGCCCGAGCCCATGCCCGGTGCGGCCCCCAACCCGACCACGCCGAGGAGGCGAACACGCTGACCCCAGCTCTGCTCAACGACTTCAGCCAGGCGGTGGCCCTACGCCTACCGGGCCGCTGGAACGCCTCGCTTCGCGACAACTCCACGGCCAGCCAGCGCACCGCCTTGATGGACCGGCTCTGGGACCTCGGCACCGCCCACTGGGCCCTGCTCGACTTCGTCAACGACCACGTAGGTCAGCTACGCCACCCCGCGGGCCTGGAGCTGGTAGTTCTGCGGCGGCCCTTCCGCTCTCGGCAATACCTCGTCGCTGCGCTGGTCCCCGTTGGCCACGGACTCGCCCACCAGGTCCAGGACGCTGTCCCGTTCGGTATCGCTGTCGCCCACGATCCCGCCCGAGCCGCCGCCGATGTCACGCGGCGCCTGCTCCCCTCCTACCAGCGGGCGCTGCGCACCGTCGGCCACAACGCAGGCTGGAGCACCCTCACCGCAGACCCGCCCAGCCGCGCCGTGGCCGCCATCGGCCGCAGCCCTCACGATGCCACCGTGGTGGCGTCCCCGCCGGCCACCCCCTTCGCCTCGCCCGTCGCCGGCACGCGCCGGGCCCGAACCTGATGGAGCTGCCTGCTTCTTGCTCCCTGCCGCACCGCTCCGATCCGACGTCCTCGTCCGCCCTGCCCGCCTCGCTGACGGCTTCGACCTCCCCTTCCACCTCGCCTCCGAGCATGGCTGGTACCGGCCCGTCGAAGCGCCACCCGCTCTGGTCCTGATCAGTCCACAAGAAGAACTCGCCCTCAACCGGCAGCACCAGCAGTGGACTTTGACCAGTACAGCAGGGTGGACAGTACGCTTCTGCGACCGAGTCCCCGCCGAAGTCCCCTACGCCCTCGTCACCGCAGCCCAGGAGGCCGAGGCTGGTCCCGCCGCCGATGCCGCACCGATCACCGGCGACCGGGCAACCGTGCTGCTGCTGGCCTCCGGCTGGTCCGGGTTCAACCGGGACGGGTACCGCCTGGTGGCGGCCCCCGACCGCCGTGCAGCCCTCTCCTGGCCCAAGTCGGCCCCCTACTCCGGCCCGGCCCTGACTGCCGCCGCCGAGACGGGAGCTGTGTGGACTGTCCAGTTCAGCCACAACGCACCTGACCACCTGCTCACCGTCTCCACTGCGGCGCTGCTGCGTGCCGCGGCCCGGAAGCCGGAGCAGATCCCGGAGCGGTTCCGCGGTCTCGTCCGTGCCGATCCCCGCCGCACAGGACGAGGAGATGGCGATCAGGCTGTCCGGTCGGTTGCGGCCCGGCTGCACGGCTCGGCTTCGCATCCGGCGCTGCGGCAGATTCCTCCACCCACCCCTCCGTCCGCCCCCTTGCACTACAGCCCTACGGGACCGGCCCGCTCACGTCCGCGCTGAACGGTGCCCCAGGGAGCAACCCCCTCACGCTGCGGTCAGCGGCGTCCCGACAGGATCGGATCGGCGGATTCCACTGCGACGTACGTCTCGGCCGTCCTCGCCTCCAGCAATCCGCCTCGGGCTTCCGGCCGTTCCACCACGGTCGGCGCATCGCGCAGCAGCCAGGTCGGAACCTCTCGGGTCGCGTACGCGCGGGCCATGTCCCGTCTGGCTGTCCCCAGCCGCTCGTCCTCGCGCTCGTAGAAAGTGCGCCGAGCCTCGCGACTCACCGCTTCGCGTTCCTCGTCCTCCCCGCGCCCCGTTAGAACCGGATCCGCGGGAAACAGGGGCTCCTCCGCCGGCACCTCTGCCTGCACCTGGTGGAAACGGGCGCAGGCTGCGAACATGCCGAGCGACAAGCCCAGGTGCAGGCCGATGCCGGGGATGCGCCCGACCACGAACTCCCTTACCGAATCGCCCTCGTGGGCGCGAACCCACTCGTAAGGAACCCCGGCGTCCAGTACCATCGCGCGCAACTCACGGGTACGCGCGTCCCGCTCCAGCGGCTGTGCCCTGCCGTCGTGCCGGACGTGTCCGGCGGAGTCCGGTGCTGCGTTCGCGAGCGGGATGACCCGCAGGTCCTGCACCGCCCCGAAGGCCAACGCCCGGAAGACGAGCAGATTTGCCCGCGTGGCCCGGAGCAGCTCGTCGGGGGTCTCGTCCAACGGAGGAGCGTCTCCGCCGCTCGGCGGGTCCGGCAGTGAGTAGACGCTGCCGTCCGGGGACGGGGCGGCGAGAGCGGTGTGCACCATCATCACGAGGTGGTCGTCCTTCCACCGATGGGGCTTGGGCAGCACCGTTCCGCAGAGCACCTGCCGATGAGGGACCGCGAGCTTCGCTGACGCCTGGTTCAGCTGTCCCTGTCCTTTGCGCATCTCGGGCTCTCCCAGTGCCTTGCCCGCTTTGGCCTCGATCAGCCACGGCAGTGCCTCGACCACGTGGTTGCCGTAGAGATCCGGGAACTTCTTGGTCGGATCCGTCAGCTCCGGGATCCCGCACGCCTCCAGGTGGACGGTGGCTGGCAGACCTGCCATGCCGACCGTCAGCCACTGGGCCATCGTCATGCCCAGGTGGTATCCGAAGGCTGCGTGGGCGCTGCGCTCCGTACCGTGGCGGTAGACGGTGTTGACGAACAGGCGGCGCCCCGCCGCTCCGGCCGGTGCCGCGACGTCCTCCAGGGCCAGGTACGCCTGCAGCGGGGCCACCCGAGCGATGAGTTCGTTGACGGCCAGCGCCGGCGTCTTGCGCAGCCAGGGGGCCAGATCACGGCCTGCGCTCGTCGCCGCCAAGACAAGCTGCCGCCAGGTGGTCGTCGCCAGGTACTCGCCGTCCGGCGGGAGGGCACCGGCGGTCGACCACGGTTGCACAGCTTTGGGTGCCTGCCGGCTGTGCCACTTCGTCAGGTCCCCGTCGGAGCGCACGCGGACCGGGATGTCGAGTGCGTCGGCCAGCGTGAAGGTGAAGTCCGCGGCATCGGGTGGAGGGATCATCGCCATGGAGAGAGCCTGCCAGATCCTCTCGGCGCTTCGTGGGCAGCCCCGGGCCCGCTCCGGAGCCGTAGGCGCCGCGCCATCGCCCCCGTTCCCAGGAGGTACGACGTAACCGACGACCACACCCCCTCCCTCGTCCAGGTCACCCCGCGCTACCTCGCGGGCGGCCGTCCGGACTTCTTCACCATCACCGGTGCGCTGGCCTCCCGCTTCGGCTGGCAACGGGCCACACACCACAACAATCTGCGTACCACGCGCAGCCCGTGCGGCCGGGCGGTGCTCATCGACCGCAGCCTGCGTGCCTCGGCCGACCTGGTGGTCGAGGTCGGCGACCCGGGCCGCAGCCCGCTGTGGCAGGCGGTGATCACCAAGCACACTCCGCAAGAGTTCCTCGCGCCGCTCACCCAGAACCTCGCCCGGGAACTGCGCGACCGCCCAGATCTCGTGCTCGATGACGCCACCGCACGCCCTGCCCTGCAGACCGCGTGGGCGCCAGCCGACGGCTGGACGGTCGAGGTCGACCGTCCCGGCGGACAACTGCACGCAGCCCCGACCGGGCTGTGCGGGTTCGCCGCCCTGGACCCCGGCAGCGACGGCCGCGCCGGCTACTGGTTCTTCGGCGGCAGCGCAGAGCACCGGTGGCTGATCACTCTCTCCCCCGCGACGCCCGCCAGCGTCGTCCGCCGGCTCTACGCCGACGTCGCCGACCCCGCCCCGGTCCAGCGCGCCCCGCGAGCCTTGCCCTCTTCGCACCTGGGGCACCTCACCATCACGCCCGCAGGGGCGGGCTCCCGGACTCTGCCGATGCCCTCCGGCCTCGCAACCGCAATCGCAATCGCCCGGATGAAGCAGCGCTCCGGGCCCACCGAACCGCTGTTCGCCAGGACGCCGGCCTCGCCGCCGCCACCCCGCCACCGCTGACCCAACGCGCTGTAGCCCGAACCCACTTGGGGTCGGGCTACAGCGCGTTCGCCCGCGGCAGACAACCTGCACCAACCCCTTGACGGGACTATGTGATCCAGGCGCTTCCAAGCAAACATGGACCCCCGGCCGCACCTGTCGAGGAAGGTGACACACCCTGACCATCGTCCTGTCTGCGCCCTCCGCCCCCAGCCTCCGCCCCGGCGACACCGTCCCGGCCCGCGACTGGCTCCTCGGCGAGGGGAACCCGACCGACCTGAACGCCTTTTTGTACGAGAACCGTTGGACGTACGTGATCGACGCCGACGGCGGTCTGCACGCCGCGTCCCCGTGCACCCGGGTGTACCTGGGCTACCAGCCGGACAACCCGCGCGCCGACACCTGGACCATCTCCCTGGACGGTACCGCGCGCCAGCCCGGCTGGCGGGCCCGGTTCGACCGCCACACCCCGGTCGAGGTCGTCCTCTCCGTCCTGCGCACGCTCGTCGACCATCCCGGCCGCTGAGCCCACGCCCGCCGAACCGAACCGACCGAAGGGAACCCCGCATCTCCACCCTGCGTTCCACCCGCGCCAAGGCCCGCCTGCTGCACCGCATCGAGGCGACCGAGTGGCTCACCGGCTGCGCCGTGTACACCAGCTTCCTCCACGCGGTGCTGCTGTGGCCCGGCCGACCGCTGATGTCCGCCAGCGCCGTGCTGTGCGCCCTCCAACTGGCGGTCGTCTACCTGATGCTGTGGACGATGCCCCCGCTCGTCGCTGACGCCCTCGGCGACCGCCCTCCGAGCCTCCGCCGCCGGAACCGGTGAACCGACCAGCGCCGGGCCCCACCGCCCGGCGGTCAGTCACGGCGCAACCGTGCCGCACCAGTCCATCGCCCTCGGAGGCCCCTTGCCGCTCCCGATCGAGTTGTCCGGAGACGTCCTCGATCCCGCCACCGTCCACCGAGCCTTCGGCACCGCCTACGGCCCGTTCGACCCGGACGGTAACCGTCCGGCTTTCGCCGTACTGGCCTACCTCGCCCCCGCTGACCGCTACCTGATCGCACCACTGGGAACCCCGACTCGCGACGGCGCGGCCCCAACAGTGGGAGGCTGTGGCTGGGTGGAACCCGCCGCGCTGGACGAACTAGTCGTCGCCCATCCGATCCGCGCCGTCGGCGGGGGCCGGACCGTGTGCCACCACCACGTACGCCCAGGCTCCCCCGGCGCTTGCCGCACCTGCCGCATCCGGCCTCCACGCTCGGACTGCGATTTCTTCCGCGTTTCCCGCTATGCCCCCATTCCCGAGGAGGAATCCTGACCGCTATGCCCGCTAGCCGCCGCCAGCTGCGCCGTGCAGCCCTCGCCACCGCCGCGACCACCGCCGCCCTGGCTGCGGCAACCGTCATCCTGGCGCTCTCCGGCCCCGGCCGTGCGACCGCCATCGCACCGGTCGCCCTCGCGGCCAGCGTGCTGACCTTGTACTGGATCTCCCTAAGCCTGGACGCCGATGCGGACGGCGCCGTGCTCGGCTGGCTCGACCAGCACGGCGAGGGCCGGATCGACCAGATCGCCGCAGGGGCTGCGCTGCGACCGGCGACGGTGAGACTCTCCCTGGTCCGGCTGGCGCGCTCCCGAGCGGTCACCGCCTCCAACGACGAGCAGAATCCGGTGTACCGGCTGGCGGACTGATGCTCTCACCACATGCCGAAGGGCGGTGGTGCACAAGGAAGTTCCTTGTGCACCACCGCCCTTCGGCATGTGCAGCGTCAAACACAGCCAGGACCGCGAAAGGTCAACCCGGAACAGTCACGGATTCCCAATTTCGGAAATCAATTCGCCCTGCCCGCCGCCCTGCTGACGCAGGCTCAGTTGAAGTAGATCCCGGCAAACTCGCCCCCGAACCCGAGGTCCGTCAGCGCCTGCTCGGCATCGCTCCAGGACCGGTCCGCATAGGAGAAGTTCGCCTCGAAGAAGTCGACGTCCAGCTCGCCCTCCTCCCACTCGTATCCGCACCGGCACCGCACGAAAACGCGCCGGCGGGTCTCCAGGAGCAGCCAGTCGCGGTTCGCGCGGCACGAGGAGCAGCGGACGAGGGTGCCCCGCGGGTTCAGTTCGCCGGGGTACTCGACGACGCGGATCACGGCACCGCCCGGAGCGGGCTCGGGCACCATCACGGGATAGTCCGGGATGTGCAGGTCGGCTTCGGAGAGCGGCGGGAGGTTCGAGGGGTCGTTCGGGTTCAGATCGCGTCTCGGCGAGTCCGACAAGCTGCAAGCCCTTTCGTCAGAGAGATGGTGGCTTAAACCGGGGCCTGGGCCGGAGTATTCCCGAAGTCAGCGACCGATATCTTATCGTGATCTTTTATGGTGCGGTACCGCTGAGGTGTGACTGGGCATCCGAGTTGGTCAGTAAGCGTGAGCGCTGTGCCGAGGGTGGCCTAAGCCAGTTGCCTCCTGGCGAGGTCAGACCCTGCTGGGTGTGTCGCAGCTGGCGAGTACGCGCCGGCCGAGGCCCGGCACATCGTCCAGGGCAGGGTCCAGGGCTGTGACATCTTCCTGAAACAGGCTTAGTCGTTGCGGGGAAGTGCACACGTCCAGGAGAAAGCCGGTGAAGCCTTTCCAGGCCCGTGCCGGGGGATGCCGGCTGATGGCCTCGGCCCGCTTCAGGTACTCGTCCGTGCGCGGGTTCGACGCACGAACTGTCTCAATATGCCGTATGTCTGGATCTTCGACCCCTGTTCGGCTGGCCAAAGCCAGTGTGGGGGCGGCTTCGACAAGGACGGCCAGCACGTCGCGGACCGTGCAGATCGTCGAATATTCGACCAGTTCCATCGTCTGGACCCGGTCCTGGACTGAGGGCCAGTGCGGGCGGCGGAGGAATGGACTCTCGCCGTTGCTTTCTACCTCTCGGGCCGCCTTCCTCAACTCGGCGAAGACTTGTTCGCCGTACTCGTCAGCGAGGTCTGGGAAGGACTTGCTGACTGCCTCCACGATGGCGTCGGCGCCAAACTCGTCGAACCCGAGCTCGATGGCCACGGCGATGGTCGCGAGACCGTCGGCGTCGGCGAGGTTCCACGGCGCATCCGGCACCGCAGTGCCCGCCAGGCGCCTCTGATTCGCCTGGCGGTACAGCTTGAGGAAGTAGAGGTGAGCCGACTCCAGAGCCGCATCCATGGCACGGTCAGGGCTGCCGTCTGTGGAACTGACGGCCTTCTTGATGACGGCCGGCGGCTGGGAGTCGTCTCGGGCGATGTACCAGGCCAGAGCCCGTCGAACAGCGCGCTCGGGCAGCGGCACCGACGTGGCCACGAAAACTTCACCGAACCCTGGGTGCGCGGTGAAAACGGTAAGTACCGCCTGCTCCAGGGGCCTCTTCTTGGCGGTAGCGAAAGCCAGGGCCTCAGCGACCACGAAAGTCTCCGGCAGGAGAGTCGAGGCGGACCCAGACCCACGCCCCAGTCCCTGCCGCTTCCCCCAGGGCAGGGCACCGAACTCCCGCCAGCGGCGGATCTTCGCCCAGCTCACTGATAGCCCATGCGCCGCCAGCTGCTCACGCAGTCGCCGTTCGGCATCACTGGGCTCCTTCCACGCCACAGGCCCAGTCTAGTTAAGAACCCCGCGATTCCATGAGGTCCTCACCCTGAGGCGGGTTGGCTTACTGGGGCCAGTCGTCTATGCCCTGCCGCGCTGCGCGACAGGCAACCCGCTCAGGAGGGGAAGATCCAATGACACGCCGTTTCCGCAAGGGTCCTCGGCACGTACTTCGGGCTGCGGGGTTCGCCATGGTCCGAGGTGCCGCCTACGCAGTCGGCAGCGCCGCCGCGACCGGGGTGATCTGGTGGTTCCACACCCGGTAGTTCGCGTTGTCTTGGGTGTGCCGTCTGCACGGATCCGCGAGGTGTGGCCAACTGTGGCGCTCAGACTGGCCAACTCGGGCGCTCAGTCACACAAGGTCGCGACGGACCGATCAGACGACCTCGGACACCTCCACGTCGAGCAGGTTGGCGACGTACTCCAGGCGGGCGTGGACCTGGTCGGTGTCGGTGCCCGTGACGACGAAGTGGGCGAGTCGACCGGTGTGCAGGTTGCCGCCGTGGTCGGGGAGGAGGATCTGCTCGCCGGCCTTGTGCTCGAAGCACAGTCGCTCCAGCCAGTCCGGGGCGCCGAGTTCGGGGCGGGCATCGGCTCGCTGGAGGGTGCCCGAGGCGGCGGGCGAGAGGAAGCGGACTCCGGCGGCCTCTCGCCGGGTGGGAGTGAGGTCGGGTTCGCGGCCCACTGCGATGTCAGCGGCGACCGCGGGCAGGTCGATGCCGGTGGCCAGCTGGACCAGGCGACCAATGAGGTCGCCGCCGAGGCGGGCGTTGACCTCGATCAGGCGCGGGCCGCCGGCGGTCAGGCGCATCTCGACGTGGGACACGCCCGTGTTGACGCCCAGGGCGTCCAGGGCGGCCTCGGCGATGGGTCCGACCTGCGCGAGGAGCGGGTCGTCGGCGCGGACGGTGTGGCCGACCTCCTGGAACAGCGGCTCGGGGCCCAGCATCTTGCGAGTGACGGCGACCGGGGTGGTGATGCCGTGCACGGTGACGCACTCCACCGAGATTTCGGGTCCGTCGAGGTATTCCTCCACGAGCACGCCGGAGCCCTCCTCGCCCTGGTCGCCAGCGTGGTCGCAGGTGTAGGCGAAGGCGGTCGGGAGGTCTTCGGCTCGCTCGACCTTGATCACGCCGATGCTCGCGGCGTGGGCGGCGGGCTTGAGGACGACGGGGTATCCGATGCGGCGCGCGGCGGTGCTCGCGGTGACGAGCGAGGTGGCACGGATCGACTGGGCGGAGGGCACGCCCTCGGCTGCCCAGACGGCTCGCGCGGCGGCCTTGTTGCGGCAGGCGGCGGCGGTCGCGGACGACTGGCCGGGCAGGGCGAGGTCGGTGGCGATCTGCGCGGCGGGCAGCAGGCAGTACTCGTCCCAGGTGAGGACGCCGGCGATGGTGTGGCGGTCGGCGAGGCGGGCGACGGCGCCGCGCAGGGCGGCCAGGTCGTGGGGGTCGGCGACCTCGTGGTCGACGATGTGCGCCAGCTGCCAGGTCGGCGTGGTGGAGTCGACGAGGACCAGGCGGTGGCGGCGCGCGGCGCTTTCGAGGCAGTAGGAGCGGTAGGCGGGGTTGCCCATGGAGATGACGAGCAGGACGGTGTCGTCGTCGGCGTGCGGCATGCGGTCTTTCCGGTCGGGGCTGGGAAGCTCAGGCGGTCGGTGAGGGCGGGGATGCCGGTCAGGCGCTGTTCGGGCGGCGGCGAGCGGCCTGGAGGGCCAGGGCTGCGGCACAGACCGAGGCGAGGAGGGTGCTGCCCGCCCACAGCCAGCCGGGGCCTCGGTTGAGGGCGGCGGCGCCGATCAGCGGGGCGGCCAGCGCGGAGCCACCGAACGCGGCACCCCAGACGCCGAGGTAGCGGCCGCGTGCGCCGTCCGGTGCGAGGCTGGCGACGTAGGCGGCGGCCCCGACGCAGAACGCCATCTCGCCGAGTGTCCACACGATGGCGGCAGCGATGAAGGCGGTGGCGGAGTGGGCGAGCCCGTTGGCGCCCATGCCGAGGCCGATGGCCAGGGCTCCCGCGGCACACGTCCACAGCGGCGGGGTTCGGTCCATCCGCGGCTGTAGCAAGGGCTGCAGCGCCAGGACCGTCAGCGCGTTGGCCACGTTCACCGCACCGTAAACGGCGGGCGAGAGCCCGTCGGCGTGGATGGCCAGTGGGAGGCCGTACACCATCTGCTGGTACACGGTGAGCGTGACCAGCGACAGGCCGGTGACCGACAGCAGGCGCCAGTCGGCGAAAACGCTGCGGTAGCCGACGGGGTCGGTGGCGCTGGCCGGGTGGTCGCGGATTGTGGGCAGGGCGAGGATGGCCGCGGCGAACGCGAGGCAGGTCAGCGCGTCGACCAGGCAGAGCCAGGCCATGTGGGAGCTGGCGAGGTAGCCGCCGAGGATTCCGGAGCCTGCTCCGCCCGCGTTGATCATCCAGTACTGCAGGCCGTATCCGCGGGCTCGCTGCTGCTCGGGGAGGAGGTCCGCGATCCATGCGGTGATCGCGGTGCGGGGCGCGTCGAAGACCAGGCCGATCGCGGCGGCGAGGGCGACCAGTTCGGGGACGGTGGTGGCGCGGGCGAGCAGCCCGTACGCCGCGGCGGTCAGGGTGAGGGAGACGACGATGGTGCTCTTGCGGCCGATGCGGTCTGCGGCGGCTCCGGCGAGCGGCTGGCCGAGTACCCATCCGGCGCCGAACACGCTCAGGACTTGGCCGGCGGTGCTGACCGAGAGGTGGAGCTGGGTGACCAGGTAGAGGGTTAGGTACGGGACAAGGACGGCGCCGATGCGGCTGGCGCCGAATCCGATCACGAGCACCCAGTACGCGGCCGGGAGGCGGGTGGTGGGGGGCGCTGTCGCCGGTCCGGTTGGGGCGGCGGCTGTCGACAAGAGGCTGCTCCGGCAGTCGTGTTCGAGTGGGGTGGTCAGTCGGTGGTGAGCGGCTCGACGCGGATGTCCAGGGCTGCGCGCAGGTCGGCGACCTCCTGGTCGAGCGTGTCGAGGTCGTCGGGGACGTAGAGCACGCGGCCGGCGAGCGTCATGGTGCCGATCCCGGTGGGTACGGGCTGGCCGACCGTGAGGCGGATGTCGGCATGGAGCACGCCGGGCAGCGCTTCGATGGGGTCCCGGTCGGGAACATGGGTCACCGTCCCGGCGGGGGCGGTGATCATGACGGCGGTGAGCGCGGGGAAGCGCGGGGTGCCGTCGAGGTCCGGGGCCTGGTCGGTGGCGAGGGCGGCCAGGGTGGCGGGCAGATCGAAGGCGTACATCACGCTGGCGAGTTCGGTGATGCTGCCGCCGCCCGGTCGCGCGCCAGCCTCGCCGACGAACAGGCCCCCGGTGCGGTCGCGCAGGATCTCGCAGTGCACGACACCGCTCTGTGCTCCCAGCGCGGCGGCGGCGCGGGCCGCGAGGTCGGCGACCTGCCGGGCTTCGGGGTGCTGTGGCGGCAGAGCGGTGTCGAAGGAGGCGGCGCCGAGGCTCTGCAGGAGCGGGGCGTTGTAGCGACCCGGCACCGCAAGGAGCACTGTCCCGCGGTGGACGTACAGGTCGCAGAAGAACTCGGCCTCGACGTCGAGAAACTGCTCGACGAGGAATCCGTCCCGGGCTCCGTGCAGGGAGTCCAGGACGTGGCCGGCGGTGAGGCGGCCGGTCGGGTCGGTGATCCGGGCATCGAACGCCCCGGCGTCGACCAGCTCCTTCAGGTGCTCCCGGTCGCGCACGACGAACGTGTTCAGCGTGGCCAGTCCACCGCGGGGCTTGACCAGGACGGGCCAGCCCAACTCGCCTGCTGCACTGGCGACTTCGCGGGCATGGTGGACCACCCAGTGCCGGGCGACGAGCAGCCCTGCTGCGGCGAGGGTGGTCTTCATGACGGCCTTGTCGGTGTAGGCGGTGGCGGCCTCGACCGTCAGGCCGGGCAGGCCGCGCAGCTGCCGCAGGTGCGCGGCGGCCACGATGGCCTGTTCGTCGATCGTCGCGATGGCGGCGACGTCGGGCAGGCCGGGCTCCAGGGCCGTCAGGGCGTCCAGGTCGTCCCAGTGCTCGACCGTGTGCTGCTCGATGCCGGGAAGGGCAGCGGTTCCGGCAGGTTGGAGGACGGTGACGGTGTGACCGGCGGTCAGGAGGGCGTTTTCGAGCAGGGGATTGCCGGTGGACAGGACGAGGACGTGCATCAGGTGGGTCGCTCCGGTACAGGGAAAGAAAGGTGGGGTGGTGGCGATACTGGGAAGCCGTCCTGCGCTTCGGGCTCCTAGCGGACGGGCGAGGCTTGGTGCGGCGGGCGGTCGCTGGTGGTGATCCGCCAGGCAGCGGCAGCCTGGCGGGCGCGGGCCTCGGCCTGCGCGGCGGTGGCGGCGGCGGCGAAGACGTGGCCGGCGGGGGTGAGCGTGCCGACGCGGGCGGGGCTCTGCTGGCCGACGTGGACGAGCTGGTGCACGTCGATGACGCCGGGCCGCTTCTGCAGCGCTTCGACGCCGTCCATGTCGGTGATCCAGCCGGGCGGGGCGATGGGAGCGGCCCAGGCGACGACCGGGCCAGCGCTGCGCAGGTCCACCTGCGGTGTGAGGCCCATCGCCAGGTCGGCGGCGAGCGCCCAGGGATCGATGCCATGCTGGAGCCCGAGCAGGTGGGGCAGCATGGCGCCGCCGGGACGCAGGCCGATCTCCCCGACAAGCAGGTCACCGGAGCGTGCGAGCAGGATCTCGGCATGGGCGAACCCGGTGACCAGGTGGAGGGCGTCGGCTGCGGCGCGGGCCAAGTCGACGACTTCGCGGGCGTGTTCGTCGTCCGGACCCAGCAGCACCGAACCCAGGAGGGTGGTGTCCAGCAGCGGGCCGGGATATCGGCCCGGCACGGCGTAGACCTCCCGGCCGTGGTGGCGCAGGATCTCACAGTGGTACTCGGCGGCGACGTCGATCCCCTCCTCGGCCATGAGGCCACCGCTCGCGTGGTCCAGCCCATGGTGGATGCCGGAGGCGTGAAGGCTGGCGGGCAGCGCCTGGGGGCCAAAGGCACCCTCGGCACGCAGGCGGACGAAGTGGGCCTGGTCGCGGACGAGGAGGGTACCGATCGCGCCGAACCCCCGACGGGGCTTCACGACGACCGGCCAGCCGAGCAGCTCTGCGGCGCTCTCGATGTCGGCGACGCTGTCCAGCGGGACGTGCCGAGCGACGGGGACGCTGGCGGCGGTGAGCACGTCCTTCTGGATGTGCTTGTCCGTTCCGGCTATTGCGCATTCCCTGGACTGGCCCGGCAGGCCGAGCCGTTCGCGCAGGAACGCGGCGGCCCGCAAGCAGGGCTCGTCGGTGGTGACCACCGACTCGACAGGCAGCGCGGCCAATTCGCCGGCCAGGGCGGACAGCTGGCGCCGATTGTCCCACGCAGCGACGGTCAGCATCGAATAAGGCACACCACGGGCCTTGCGGTCGGCCTCGACGGCGGGCGGTACGACGACGAGGATCTGCTGCCCGCGCTCGGTGAGCAGGTCCTCGAGCTGGGAACGGAGGGCGGAGAGCACGACGAGCATGCCCACGCTCCTTTCTGTTCGGTTCGGGGAGGGTTGCGCGGCCCTACCGCTGGCGTGCGACCGGCTGGTGGTGCTGGCCGGTGCTCCACTCGCGAGGTGCGGTCGGCTCCAGCGCCACGTGGGGCAGGGCAGCCGAGCTGGCGCGGACGGCCGAGTCGCGGCTGGACGGGAGGGTCGCTGGGGGCGCGGTTTGGACGACCACGCCGAGGAGGTCGGCGGGGCAGGCGTAACCGATGCCCTCGCTCTGGAAGGACCGGACGGCACGGGTGACCGCGACGCTTCGCGCGGCCAGCCCGGTCACGTCGGGGGGCAGTTGGAACCGGACGTCCGTGGTGGTGGAGTGGTCCACGAAGCCCGCCTCGCGCAGAAGCTGCTCTGCGCGGGTCTGGGTGGCCAGCAGTTCTTCGCGGCCGGGAACGCCGAGCTGTTCCAGGCGCTGGTACACGGCCGCGAGCATCGCAGGGACGCTGCCCCGGTTGTGCTCGTGGGGACCGCCGGGCTCGCTGTCGTAGATCACTTCGAACTGGTCGGTGGCGTCTGGGTGGTCCCGGGTGACGTGCCAGCTGTCGGGGAAGCCGGAGACGGCGTCTGCGATCTTTCCGGTCTCCTGGGGCGGGGAGATCGTCAGGTGGCTGCCGTCGGGCAGCAGGACGTGGACGATGTAGTCGCTCAGCCCGAAGTCCTCGACGCATTCGAGCCCGCGGTGTTCGAGCGGGCCGGTGATGTGCGGATAGCGTCGGCTGATCCGTGCAGCGTCGATGGTCCTGGGCGTGAACGGCCCGTACACGTAGGCGTTCAGCTCGTCGGGTTTCTCGGTGAACAGGACCGTCACCTGGGGCTCGGATTCCACGTCACTCTCCTCTGCTGCACGGGGACGGGTGTGGTGCGCCCGCCGACGCAGCGTCGATCACGTCCGTCGGCGGGCGGATCACCAGATTCCGCGCCGCGCGGCCGGACGCATCCGGCCGATCTTGTGCTAGTGCCGCGTCAGGCAACGTTCGCCTCGTCTTGAGGTGTCGCCCGGTTGCTGTGCCGGGTGGCACCGGGCCGTCAGAATGATCGCGTGGCTGAACGCGTGCAGGTCCGTGAGATCGACGACGACGAAGGCAGACGGCTGCTGCGGATCGTCCGCAGGGGCACCGGGTCGGTGGTGACCTGGCGCCGGGCCCAGATGGTGCTGCTCTCCGCCCAGCGCATGCCCGTGGCGAAGATCGCCGAGGTCACGTTCACCAGCGCGGACCGGGTCCGCGACGTGATCCACAACTTCAACACCGACGGCTTCGAAGCGCTCTACCCGAAATACCGGGGCGGGCGCCCGAGGACGTTCACGCTGCCCGAGCGCCGGGAGATCAAGAAGATCGCGAAGTCCAAGCCGGCCGAGCACGGCCTGCCGTTCTCGACCTGGAGCCTGGCGAAGCTGGCCGACTTCCTGGTCTCCGAGGGGGTGGTCGACGACATCAGCCACGAGGGCCTCCGGGTCCTGCTCCACCAGGAGGGCGTCTCCTTTCAACGTGTGAAGACCTGGAAGACCTCCCGCGACCCCGACTATGCGGCCAAGAAGGCCCGCGTCGAACACCTCTACGCGATCGCCGACGGCGAGGTCATACCCGAGGAGGGCGAGCCCGAAGTCGTCTTCTGCCTGGACGAGTTCGGGCCGCTCAACCTCCAACCCCACCCCGGCCGGCAGTGGGCCGAACGCGGAGGCAAGGGCAAGGACCTCGCCCGCGAGCCCAGACCCCGGCGGCGGGCGACCTACACCCGCCCGCATGGGGTGCGGCACCTGTTCGCCGCCTACGACCTGGCCAAGGACCAGCTCTACGGCCACATCAAGAAGACCAAGAACCGGTCCAAGTTCCTGGAGTTCTGCCGTTACCTGCGCTCGCTGCACCCGCCAGACGTTCGGATCGCGATCGTCTGTGACAACTACTCGCCGCACCTGACGACGAAGCGGTGCCAGCGGGTCGGGACTTGGGCGGCGGCGAACAACGTGGAGATCGCCTACACCCCGACCAACAGCTCCTGGCTCAACCGGATCGAGGCCCAGTTCACCGCCCTGCGCTACTTCGCCCTCGACAGCACCGACCACGCCAGCCACAAGGAGCAGGGCAGCATGATCCGCCGCTACATCATCTGGCGGAACAAGCACGCCGCCGACCAGCGCCTACGCGAGGTCGTCACCAGGGCAAACGTTGCCTGATACGGCACTAGGCACCTTTCGGCGAACGGGAAGCCTCCCGTTCTGGGGTAATTCGCTCCGCGTTCGGCAACCGCGGTGAGAGGCTTGGCGCCGTGAATTCGAGGAGATATCTCGGGCAGGCGGGCATGGAGGCAGCCGTCCTCCCCTCCCGGGCGGCCTATCTGATTGCAGACGGCAGCGCGGCCGGGTTCCGTACGGCCGTGACGCAGGCCAGCAGCCGGTGGGGCGGCATGACCGAGCCCATCGTCGAGGCCCTGGCTTCGGGCCTGTCCCCGCTGCACGAGCAGACCGTCCGCGTCGCCAAGGTCGAGGCGCTCGTCAACATCGACGCCGACCCCCTGGCCGCCGAGGAGATCGCTGCGGGCCTGGGGCTGCCCCTCGTTGCGCTTGCGGACATGCGGAAGTACGCGGTGGTGTTCACCTGCTCCCCGGCCGAGGTAAGGGAGTACACGGATCCGGCGTACGCCCCGATCGCGGCGAGCCCGACTGGGCAGATGTGGCAGCTGGCCGTGGCCGGTTGCGTAGAGCCGGGCCATCGCGAGCACGCGAGGGTGAGCGAGCGCGAAGACGAGTTCGGCCAGTGCCAAATGCACAGCAACACCCGGATTCAGGGCACGGTCGCACAGTTCGGTGAGTACCAGAGCACCACCCCTGGGCACACCCCACTGGTCCTGTGGGTCGTCGAGGGCGAGGGTCTGGCGGACAGCCTCGACTTCTGGAACACCCGGGCGCTGCGGCCGGTGGACACGATCGACATGCCCATGCTGCTGCTGCCCGGTGCCGACACGGTCAAGCACTGGCTCAACTTCCCCGAGCAAGTGGCTTATCTTCTTGGGTCTCGCCCCGGCCAGTTCGCGCCTGACGTGGCACTCGTCAGCCGCTCAGCGTCGCCCGAGCAGTTGCTGGAACTCGCCTCGGTGCTCGGCTTGGTGCCCAGCCACGAGGAGCCGAAGGCCGGAGCACGCATCCCCGCGCCGCCAGCCCGGAACGCCCCGTTCACCTTCCGGACGGACCTAGACCCCACGGCCTGGGTGACCCTCGAACGGCACTACGGCGTACCGACGTCCTTCGACGTCCAGGTCTTCGCCGACGGACCGAGCACCCTGCGCTTCACTCAGCCCGTCCGGTTCAACGGGCACGCCGGGGCCCTTGTGAGGATCTGGGGCGAACCCCTGCTCGGCCTGCCCGCCCGTCCGTCCATCGCCCGCCTTGTCCACAACGACGCCGAGTGGCGGGACGGCAAGCTGCAGCTCGCCTTCCTCCCGATGAGCCATCAGATCGCCGTCCAGATGACGTTCCCCCTCCTGACGCAGGCCACGGAGCAGCTTCTGGACGACGTCACCGCTGCGCACCAGCTGTCCTCTGCGGGACGGCTGGGGACAGCCTTGGCCGAGCGTGCCGACAGCTCCGTGCTTCTCGAACCCGGTGTCTACGAGGCGGCCATCGCCCTGACCACCCCGCGCTCCAAGGAGCTGCTGAAGCGGCTTCAGGAGCTACGGGCGGATGGCGCCCCGGACGCCGACCTCGCTGAGCTGGCCGCCACGTGGGGGGGTCGGTCCGAGCGTCGCTATCTGCCCGCCGACAAGGTGCCGAACGTCAGGGCGGAGGACCGGGCAGCGGCGCTGGAGCGGCTGTGCGCGCTCGGGTGGGCCGAGCGCGGTCTGGAGAGCACCTGCTCCTCGTGCGCCAGCCGGTCGTTCGTCCCCCTCGGCCAGACCAGCGGTTCCCCCCAGTGCCCTGGCTGCGGTGCAGTGTCCGCCTACCAGTCCGGCGGCGCGCCGACCGTGGTGCACTACCGGCTCGACAGCTTCACCGACCGGGCCAGCGACAACGGCCTGCTGCCGCATCTGCTCGTCATCGCCGAACTCTGCCGGCGCAAGCCCCGCTCCCATTTCCTCCCTGGCACCGACGTTACCTTCGCCGACGGCAGCCAGGAGGAGGTGGACATCTTCGGGGTCTGGGACGGGAAGGTCCTCTCCGGGGAAGTGAAGACCTCGGCCTCAGAGTTCAACGAGGCCCAGCTCCGGCGCGATGTCGCGCTTAGCCAGCGGCTCGGTGCGGACGTCCACCTGCTCGCCTCGGTCACCCCAGTCGGCGTGGCAGTCCGGGACACGGCGCGGAAGCTGTGCGATGCGGCCGGGCTGGAGTTGGAGGTTTTGGACCAAGCCGACCTTCGCCCGGCCGCGCAGAAGCCGGTCCCTGCGACCGCGGCCGACGGCCTCGGCTGGCTGCGTGCCGCGATGGCCGAGCTGGCCTCGGTGCTCGACAAGGGGAAGTCCGTCAAGCGCGGTCAGGTGGCGCAGATCCTCAAGGCTGCCTCCGGCGGTGCTGCCCCGGTCCCCGGCCACATCGAGGCCCTTACCTGGGCGCTGACCCAGCACCGAGACGCTGCCGCGGATCTTCTGCCCGGCCTTCTTGAAGCCCTCGACGCGGCAATTCATGAGCACGACGCCACGGAGCGGGAGGCATAGGGGCCACTCGCTCGCTACCAGCCGCCGAGCAAGCGCAGGCCGGTGCGGTGGCACAGGTACCAGCCGCTGACCGGGTGGCCGTCTTCGTCGTGCCAACTGACCTGCGCGGACCAGCTGAGGCTGCCCAGTCGCAGCCTCCAATGTTCGATCCGGGCGGGGCGCCACTGCCCGCCGACACGGATCTGCGCCCGCGCACAGCGGGCTTCCGCCGGCCAGGTCCGGCCAGGCCCGATCAGCAGCGCGGCCGGCGCGGGCAGCGCGTCCCCGTCGGCGTTCCCGAGGGTGCGACTGCCGGTTCGGGGGTGCGGGAGGGCTGTACTCACAACGGCATCGTACGCCTGTTCTATTTTTGTTTTCTGCTCCCCTCCGTGCTCCGGCGGGTGCCGGAAACACCGAGGACGCCAGCCCGGCCGGGCTGGCGTCCTCGGTGCTGCTTTCTCAGAGCGCGACCACGCTAGCGTGTCCCCGCCCTGGCGGCGTGCCGGGGCAGTCAGCGCCTCGGGCGTCGCCGCGGCGCGGGGGCCACTGCGGCAGCCTGCCCGGCCTGAGGGCTGCTGCCGCGCTTCGCAGCGGCAGGCTCGGGGGCGGCCGACAACCCTGCGATCCGCCGGACCCGCCACACCATCACGGCGGTGACCGAGTCGGCGCTGTCCAACTCCCGCCAGGACTTCGCCTCATCAAGCAGCGCGGCCGGATCGTGGCCGGCGGCCTCGGCCTCGGCGAGGGTCGCGGCGAGCGCGTCCCAGCCCTCCCTCTCCCGTGGGACACCCTCGGTCTCGGCGAGCCGGGCCCGGATGATCTCGGCTTGACGCTCGCGGACCTCCGGAGGCAGCCTCCGGCCGCCTTGGGCCATCGCAGCCATCGGCCTGGCGGCGACCGTCCTGTACGCCGCCCGCAGCTCGCGGGCGGCGGCCGTGGCGGCGGCGGCCTGCTGGGCGTGACCGCGCCCTGAATGCCAGCGGGCGGCGGCGATGGCCAGCAGGACCAGGGCCGACAGCAGCATCGCGGTCGCCCCGCCGTCCTCGCCCCGGTTGGTGGCGTAGCCGTTGGAGAGCATCTGCCGGGCGGCGTAGCGCAGGGCGCGGTTGTCGGCTCGCTCGGCGCGGACGTGGCTGCGCGAGGCGCGCTCGAACGCCCGTGCTGCGGCCAGGAGCTGGGCCCTGGTGTCGGCCGGGGCGCGGATGGCGATCACGTCGATCACCTCGATCGCTCCAGCGAGCTGGGCCGCGACTTGTCCGTCGTCGCCTTCGTCGATGGCGCGGGCGGCGGACTCGACCGCGTCGGCGGCGCCGCGTCGGGCCTGAGCGGCCCGGGAACCCGGCACGCGGGCCTGGCCAGTCGCCGCGCCAGCGGGTTGTGCATTGTCGACGGCCTGGAGCGGTCCGGTGCCCAGACGCTTGCGGATGCGGGGCAGGGACAGGTCAGGGGCGAGCCGGGAGCCGCCGAAGAACACCGGTTGTCCCTGTGCGTTGCGATCGTCCGGGTGGGCGACGGAGTACCCGAGCACGTCGCCCGATGGTGCGATCTTGAGGCTGACCAGGAGGCCGGCGGTCTTGAGCCGGTCGAGGAACTCGTCCTCGTCGGCGGCGCCCGCGACGGCGCGTCGGACGGCGTCGCGCAGCTGGAGCCGGACGGGTTCGCCTCGGCCGAGCCGTTGCGCCTTGTGGCCCTCGGCGCTGGTGGGCCGCTTGGCGGCGGTTCCGTCACCCTGGTTGAGCTCCTTGAGGCCGAAGTCCTTCTCGATCTGTCGGCATTCGGCCTGAGCGCGCTCCGCGTCCTTGTTGAGGCGGGCTTGGCGCAGGTCGCCGCGCACGATGGTGGCCATGATGTGGATATGCCGGGGGTCGTGGCGGACCGCGATCCAACGGCAGCCGTCGGGGTCGCCGGGCTCGGCGATGCCGGCTGCGGCGACCACGCGGCGGGCGACCTCGGCCCACTCCTCGTCGGTGAGGAGCCGGTCGCCGGGGTCCGCGCTGACGGGGCAGTGCCACACGTGGCGCTTGGGCCGTCGGTCGCCGAGCTGGTTGACGCGCAGGTCGAGGGCGGCCTCCAGTTGCGAGAGCGTGGCGGCCGGGTCGCGGCCCGGGTCCGGGGCGAAGCCGTCCCAGCTCGCGACGATGTGCGGGTCGACGTGTTCGTCGTGCTTGCCGGGGCCGAAGAGGTAGGCCAGCAGTCCGTACGTCTTTGACCCGCGGCTGATGTCAGGGACCACCGTTGGCCCTGATGGCGAGCTGGTAGGCGGTGCGGTCGACTGTGGCGATGGCGGCGCGGACCGCGCCGAGCGTGGCGTCGAGGTCAGCGGGTCGAACCTGGCCGCCGGAGTTGAGGGCGAACGCGATCTGGTTCAGGTTGTTGCCGACTCGGGCCAGGTGGGCGCGGGCGGAGACGAGGGTGTCGACGGCTCGGTCGAGTTGGTCTTGCGGGTCGCGGGCGCTGCTGTGGCCGCGGGCGGCGGCGAGCGTGCTGGTGGCGACGAAGCGGGAGACGGTCTGCTCACGCTGTTCGGCAGCGGCGGTGATCTCGTCGCGCTCGGTGGTGTTGAAGCGGGTGACGATGCGGTGGGGGCGCTGCTGGGCGTCGCGGTGGCGGCGGCGCGGACGGCGCACGGGCGTCAACTCGGCTTCAGCGTCTTGGGGTTGTGGCGTGATCGCGGCTTCTCCTTTCCTCGGTTCCCGGAGCGCCCTCGCTCCGGGCTCCTGGGTGGAGCCGAGCGCCCTCGCTCGACTCCACCCAGGTCCCTCGCCCCCGTGGGGCGAGGGCAAGTGCCTGGGGTGGCCCGTAGGGCTGCCCCAGGCGATAGCTTGCTGCGCCGTCGGTGCCCGGTCCCCGTCCCGCTGGTGCAGGTCAAGTCACCTTCACGGCAGCCGATTTCACCGCGCGCCGGAGGTTTCCAGCTGGTAGTCGACGAGCAGCTCGACGGCGTACTCGATCGCGTCCGGCGGCGTCTCAAGGACGAACTGCGGGCCGCTGCGGGTCCGGCGGACGATCCAGCTGCCGTCGCTCGCCCCTTCGGCGGTGTGCAACAGCCCTTGGTCGCGCAGCAGGGTCATCAGGCCGGTGGAGAGGTGTTCGTCGGTGGTGCTGTTGGCGGTCAAGTCGCTTCCTCGGGTGGGATGGTGGCCTGTTCGGCCGGTTTCGGGGCAGTCAGCGTCGGGCCGGCGGGGGTTTGCCCTCGATTTCCTTCAGCTCTCGCAGGAGCTGGCCGAGCGCGGTGTTGTTGATCGGGACGTTCTGGGCCCGGAGGCCGGCGCGCAGGGTCTCGCGGGTCAGCCGTCCCTCGGCGGTGGCAGCCACGGTGCGGCCGATCGGCAGCAGGGCCTTCAGTTCGTCCTCGCTCAGCTCGCGCTTGCGGGCTCCGCGGTCCGATCCAGCTCCGGTGCCGGGGACGGGGGACGGGGAGGCGGGGACGGGCTCGAAGGTGGTGGCGGCCTTCGGGACGGTCCCCGGTCCCGGCCCCGGCCCGTCCCCGGCGGGGACGGTCGGTGTGCCCGGGGTCTGCGCGGTCACCGTCCCGGGACCGGTGTCCTTCACGGGGACCGGGCGGGACCGGGTTTCGGGGTCGGTCCTCGCTCGCTCGGTCCCCGGTGTCGGGACGGCTCGCAGTGCGGTCGGCCGCGCGGGGACGGTCCCGGGGTCGGCCTGGCGCTCTGCTGCGGCGTTCGCCGGGGCGGGGACGGCCGGCGGGGACGCGGGTGTGCGGTCCGGTGCGGTCGCGGTGGTCTCGCTCACCGACCCGGTTCCGTCGGATTCTCCCGGGAGGGGGGCGGGACCGCCGTCGGGGACCGGTGCGGGCCCGTGCCGGGGACCGGATTCGGCGGGTGGCGGGACCGCCTCCGTGGGGACTGCGGGGGGCGCGGCGTGCACCTGCGGGGCGGTTTCGGTCCCGGCGGGGACGGTTCGCGCCGGGTTGCTCACCGGGGCCGGGGTGGTGGGGACGGTCCCTGTCGGTCCGGGGACCGTCTGCGAGGTGGGGGCCGTTCCGTTCCCGGGGACCGTCCCGGTGGTGGTGGCGGGCGCGGAGGTCTGGGGACCGGGGACGCTCCCGCCGAGGGTCGGTTCGGTGCCGGGGACGGGACCGGTTTGCGGTTGTGTCCCCGGGACCGTGGCCGGTCCCGGTGGGAGGGCAGCGGACTCCGCGGGGGCCTTGGTCAAGGACACCGGGGACGGCCCGGGGACTGCGGGTAGTTCGGGGTGCTCGGTTGCGGGTGTGGGCGCCACGCGGTCGAGAGCGGCGGCTTCGGTGCGTCGGTTCCACCACCGAGTGCGGACCGCGGGATTGGCATGGGCACCTGTGGTGGAGGTTCCCCGTCGGCTCCACCAGCGGGTCTTGCCCGGCCCAGGGGCAGCCGAGCCGGTCTCGGGGTCTGCGTCGGCCCCGGAGGTGTGCCGGGACATGACGATGTAGAGGTGGGTGGCGCCGCCCAGCACCAGCGGGGCGATGGTGCTCAGCACGCCGACGGACCAGTCCGGCAGGTGCAGGCCCTCGCTGGCGGGCGCGAGATCGTTGAGGCGCACGGCGTGGGTCCAGTTGGCCCAGACGCTCGTGGCCGTGGCGCTGCCGAATACCGACCAGGTGTAGATCCGGGCCCTCAGCGGTGCTTCCTTCAGCACGACCAGCGCCCTGGTGCCGTAGGCGATGAACCCGTCGATGGCGACGGGGAACAGGTAGCTCAATTCTGGACGGACGTGCATGGCCACGGCCATCTGCTGCAGTGCGTCGTAGGACAGGGCTCCGCCGACGCCGCCCATGACGCCGATCGCCGCCTTGTCCCACCAGGACATGCCGGTTGCGGGCCGCTGGTCGTCGCTCACGCGGCCACCGCCCGGCTGGCGGCCAGCGAAGCGGCGATGCGCTGCTCGCGCCGGACCGAGAGCGGCTGGTTGGCGATGTTGGAGCGGGCCTCGCGCAGGCGTTCCAGGCCGTACTTGCGGCTGATGCCGAGCACGGGCGCCCAGGTGTTCACGTCCAGGTCGAGGATCGCGGCCACCGTCACGACGGAGAGGCGCTCCGGCCGGGAGAGGTGGACCGACCGACCGGCGAGGGCGTCGCGGACGCGCTGTTCCTCCCAGCGGAACACGCCGGCGCTGCGGTGGAGGGCGAGACGCTCAGCCTCGGAAAGTCCGCCGCGGATGCCCCAGCGGTCGTTCAGGTCCAGGGCCTCCTCCAGGCACTGCTGGCTGACGGGGCAGGCGGCGCAGGTCGCTTTGGCTGCGGCGGTCTCCTCAGTCTCGCCGGGGAGGGGGTGGAACTGATCCGGGTTCACGGTGCCGACGCAGGCGGCGTCGGTCGTCCAGCTGTGGTCACGGCGGCGGCCTGCGAGCTGGATCGGGGTGGGCTGGGTGTCGGGCACGGTGCGGTGGTCTCCGAGGCGGGCCTGCGGGGGCAGGCGGTTGGTCGGTGGCGGCTCTGCGGTGGTGGCGGGGTTTGGGCCGCTCGGTTGCTGGTGGCAGGCACGTGGGCTGTTCTGGCCAGCGCGCGGACCTTGTGCTCGATGGCCGGGGTGGCGAGCGGGTCGGCGGGGGCGCGGGTGCGGGCTGCTCGTAGCTGCGCGAGGGCGCGCTGGTAGCCGGGCGAGGCGTTCTTCCGGGGTCTGAGCGGTCCGGGCGGGCGGCGGTCCGGCCTGGTGGTGTTGGTGGTCGGCGTGGGCGCGGCCCTGCCTCCGCGGTCGGCCAGGACGTGGATGTCGCGCGGCTCGTGGGGCGGGGTCATCGGGGGGCTCCGGTGGTGAGGTGGCTGGAAGTGCTGGCGAGGCGCACGACACGCTGGACGAGGTCGGTGCCGTAGATCTGCTCGGCGCTGTCCCGGCCGGCGAGGGTGATGGCGGAAATGACCAGTTCTGGCTGGCCTGCGAGGTACTGGCGCCAGGCAAGGGTGCGGATTTCGGCCTGCTCGGCGTCAGTGGGCTCCGCCGGAAGCTCGGCGAGGTGCGGCTTGGGCTTGGAAGCGGTGAAGGCTTCGCCGACCAGGCGGCGCACCGCGTTGCTGCGCGGCGCGGACCACGAGCTGCTCCACTCGACGTGGCGCTCTCGGCTGGCCTGGGGGCTGTCGCGCCACCAGGCGACCAGGTTGGCGCGCTTGGCCGGGGTGTCGAACAGCTTCTCCACGCCGATCAGGCGGGCCGTCAGGAAGCCGCTGGGCCGGTGGATCCGGTCGGAAGGGGCGCGCAGGGCGAGGACGGCGATGACCTCGTGGGCCGTCCAGCCCGCGTCGGCGAGGTGCCGTGCGGCCCAGGCCACCCGCGCGACCGGCGTGCCGGCCAGCCACGGCACCTGCCGGACCAGTTCCAGGCCGAGCTGGTAGCGCCGTCCAACCGCGTTCAGCGCCTTGCGGGTTCTGCCTCTTCTCGTCGGGGAGCTGCTGGATTTCCCGCTTCGAGGCTCGTCCTCAGAGGGAGAAGAAGTAAGTGCTGCAGGAGAGACAGTGCAGGAACCACCCTCCATTGGGGTGCAATCTGAACTCGCAGAAAAAGAGGGCTTCTTGGTGCTGCGGGCCTTGCGGCGCACGGTGCGTGCGGCCTTCTTTCCGAGCCGGGCCAGCTGGGCGCGGCCGTACTCGGAGACGCCGACGACGGCGCGGATGAAGGTGTCCGAGGGCACGGTGCGCAGGCCCAGGGCCTGGTCGAAGGAGGAGGGGATGGTGCGGGCGAACTCGCTTGCCAGCGGGCGTCCTTGACGCACGCGCGTGCCCTTGACGCGGTAGGCCAGCAGGCCCGCTTCCCGCAGGATCGCCATGTGGTACTTCACGGTGCGCGCGGAGACCTTGAGGATCCGGGCGAGGAAGTCGATGCCGGGCCGGCAGGGGGTGAGCTGGGCGAGCTGCTGGGCCAGCAGCACGGTGGTCGTGCCGAAGCGCGGACCGTGGCTGCGGACCGGTATGCGGGTGCCGAGGTCGTGCGCCCAGTGGACGGCCTGCATCCAGGTGTAGGGGTCAGGGGCGATGCGCGAGCCGGTGGTGGAGATCCACTGCTCGGAGTCGGGGACGGGCAGGCCGGGGCCGCCCAGTGCCCTGTCTGCGGAGGTGCGCGAGGGCATGAGGGAGCTAGGCATGGAGGTGGAAGGTTTCGCCTGGTGCGCGCGGCACCGGCCACCAGGGCAGGCGGTGCCGTCAGCGCGGAACGGGTGAGGGCGAGTGAAGGCGCGTCAGGGCGCGGCTGCTCCGGCAACGGGACGGTCCTGTCCCGGCTCGGGTGTGCCTGCGCGGCGCGGCCGTCCGGGGGCGGCGAGCCGGCCCGTCGTCGGACGTGGTGAAGGTGAAGGCTCAGGCTGCCAGCGGGAGGTCCCCGCCGCCGGCGGCAGCGAGAGCGGTCAGCTCCCCGGTGGCCAGGTCGAGGCGGTGGGGGCATCCGCGGTCGAGCGGGAAAGCGGTGCTGATCCAGCGGGCCATCGCCTGGCGGATCGCCAGCGGCTGGGGGACGTGTCGGCCGTGCGCGTCGTACGCCTCGGCCGTGCGCGGCAGGCCGCTCTCTGCGGCACTGTTCAGGCGCACGGAGGCGGCGCCGGGAGCGAGCCTGGCGAGGATCTCGGCGAAGGCCACGGAGGTGGTGGCGACCAGGCGGCCGTCACCGGCCCCGGTTGTGCGGATCGAGGAGGACATGCGAGACTCCTGGGCTGATGTCCGGCCGCGTTGTGAGAGGCGGAGGCCGGCGTCGGACGTGATCGACGTCCTCGCATGCGGAGAGGTCCGGGAGCGCCAACTCCTGGGCCCTCCGCCGAGGGCGGCCGAAGCCGCTGCCCTACCGGCATGACCGGCGCGCCAGCGATGGCATCCCCCAGATGAGCAGGCACGATACGCCCCCCACCAGGGATTCTGCACTCTAGTTTCCCTTCGGCGAGATCAACGTACACCAGAGTTCGCCAGAATGGGACACTAAAGTTCTGGCCCTGGCGTGCATCCGAGCACTGTTGGGTACTAAAGTGCGCCCGTGGGACGATCCGACACGGAGGGCAGTGCGATGGGCGGACAGGCAGACAAGGACAAGGGCCTTGCGCAGATTGCCGAGCGCCTCGACCGCCTCTTCGAGGAGCGCCACCCCGACAACCGCGGCCCGTACACCGTCGGCGAGGTCTCCGCCGGCACCGGGATCAGCGACACCCTGCTCCGGGGCATGCGACGAGGGGACAAGACCAACCCCACGATCGACACCCTCATGAAGATCGCAGCATTCTTCGACGTCCCTCCTACGTACTGGGTCTCGGACGACCCGGGCAAGGAGATCGCCGGCCGCGACCTCCAGCGCGCCATGGAGGACGCCGGTGTCCAGTCGATCGCCCTGCGCAGCAAGGGGCTCGACGCCCGCGGCCTGCGCTTCGTGAGGGAGTCGATCGACATGGCACGCAGCTCGCAGGGCCTGCCTCCAGTGGAGGAGCCGGGCGAGCCGACGCCCTGAGCCCTCTTCGGCAACCGGCCGGAGCGTGACGAAAATTCTACGCGCGGAGATCCACCGGGGCGCATTCCTGATTGCCCATCAGGAATTCCCCCCCCTCCCAAAATGTGATAGCTCCATCCCTTGGCACAGGGAAATGAATCCACCCAGGAGATAGCGGGAAGGAATCCAACAAGGGGAAGAGAGTGATGCATATCACCCTCCCCTTTGACATGATCCCGACTTATTACTTTCGGTAGTGAAAGATCCGGAGACTGTCCGTGACATCCCCGGTGGCTTCCGATATCACCACAGGTCACAAGCCGACCAGGCGCGACGTTGAGTAACCACGCAACCCCACACCGTCCAATATTCGGACACCCGGGCAGGCAAAAGACCTAAACGATCTTTATGCGATGTGCTTAACATCCTCACGTTGCCATCGCACCGAGCCGCCAAGTCCGACTCGGAATCCGGGTGGCAAGTTCATGATCATTTTCTTGGGAGGGGATCGTGCATGCCGAATCGCTGCGCACCGCTTGCGAGGACCTTCTGCTGCACCTTGACCTGCCTCATCGGTTCACAGAGGCCGAACTGATCGAGGCGGTCTCCGCCCGCGTTGGCCGGCGCATCGAGTGCCAGCCCAAGGCGATGCAGGAAAGCGACGGCTGCGGCCTGCGCCAGCGCTACGACGATCGCGAGGTCGTCTTCTACGAGCAGAGCGCGCCACCACTTCTGCGCCTGCAGATCATCGCCCACGAACTGGGCCACATCTTGTTCGACCATGCCGGCACCGTGAACCGGGCCGACTTCAAGACGGACGCCCAACTCGCGTCCGAGATCGACTGGATGGGCGCGCTCGGCATCTCGGCGCGCACCTCCTACAACACCCCCGAGGAGCAAGAGGCCGAGTTCCTCGGCTCTCTGCTGGTCTCGCGGATGGTCCGCGAACGCAAGACTCCCTCAACCCGCCCCGCCGCCGCCTCCGAGCGGTGGGCTGCCATGTACACCTAAGACGAGAGAACAGCGCCACCGTGATCTCCCTCATCACCTTCGGCCTGCCCGCCCTACTGCTCGCGGCTGCCGCCTTCTGGATGCGCCCCCGCCCCGACGGGGTGCCCAGACCTTCCAACGCCGTCGCGACGGCCGTACTGCTCGTCGCCTGGGCGATCGCCATCATCGGCTTCAACCCCCTGGTCCAGGACGCCGCCGACCTCGTAACCCGTGACCTCGCCAAGCTGATCAGCAACGCCTTGATGCTGTGCGCGAGCCTCGCCGTCGTCGGCTTCCTCTTCGCCCTCAACCACGACCCCGCGCCGGCCCGAGCCAAGCTCCGGCCCCGGCTGCGGCTGCTGGCCTTGACCGTCGCGGTGATGAGCGCGGCGTTCTTCTCCACCCCCGCCGACCGGCGGTGGAGCAGCCCCTTCACCAACACCCACTGGGGCCAGGCGCCCGTCACGCTCGCGGTGTACACCATCGCCTACGTCGCCTTCATGGGGCACGCCACCTACGACGCCCTCGTACAGACCTGGCGGCGCAGCACCGAGACCGACTGGCGTGTCCACAAGATCGGACTCAAGGCCGTTGCAAGCGGATGCTCCTTCGTCCTCGTCTACCTGCTCTACAAGGTCGTGAACTCCGCCGCGAGCCTCGCCCACGTCGAACTCTTCCCGGGAGGCCCGCGGTGCACCTCCCCGGTGACCCCCTACCGCTGTGCTTTCAGCTTCACGGCCCCGTTGACCGGCGTGCTGCTGATCACCGCTGGACTGACCGTGCCCGCGATGCTGTGGCCGCTGGCCAAGCGCAGGCTCACCGCTTGGCAGCGGCAGACCGCCCAGATCATGGCTCCCCTGTGGCAGGACCTCACCTCGGTGGACCCCGACGTCGTACTGGCCACCCTCGGCGACGACGCGGAACCCGACCTCGTCCTGCACCGCCGCACCGTCGAGATCGCCGACGGCATCCTCAGCCTTGAGGAGTACCGCTCCCGGGCGGTGAAGAGGGCCGCCGAGGAAGCCGTGGCCGACGCCGGCATCACCGGCATCGAGGCGGACGCCGTGGTCGAAGCAACGGTTGTCGCTGGCGCCATCCAGGCCGCTCGCTGGGGCGCTCGCGCCCAATACGACCCCGCGCCGCTGGCCGACCAGGGCTCCGCCCGCGAGGCGGACCTGGGGAAGGAGGCTGTCTGGCTACGGTTGGTGGCCGAGCAGTACACCTCGAACGAGATCGTTCACCGCATCGCCGCAGCGCACCAGCCCCCCGCGTTGGACGCGGCATAGGAGCGAGCACCATGGCCAGCCCCTTCTCCGACCCCGCCTTCTACCGCGACCGCTACCCCGTCTACGCCGCGCTGCGGCAGAGGTGCCCCGTCGCGCAGGTGCCCCTGGGTGGCAGCTCGGGGACCGCGACCGTGGTCACCGGGTACAACCAGGCCCGGGCCGCACTCGCCGACCCCCGGCTGTCGAAGGACACCACTGCGTTCTTCGCCGACCGTCCTTCCGGGAGGGCGCTGCACCCGGCGCTGGCCAGCACCATGCTCAACAGCGACCCGCCCGACCACACGCGGCTGCGCCGCCTGGTCACCCGGGCCTTCACCCCGGCCCGCGTCCAGCAGCTGCGTCCGGCAGTGCTCGCTCTCGCCGAGGAACTGGTCGACGGCTGGTGTCCCGGCGACCGGGTGGACCTGATGGAGGGGCTGGCCGTACCGCTGCCGGTCACTGTGATCTGCCAGCTCCTCGGCGTCCCCGCCGCCGACCGTGAGAGGATCCGCCGTTGGTCGTCGGACCTGCTCGCCACCGGCGACCACGAGCGGATCGACGCCGCCTCCCACGCGCTGGCCGACTACATGGGCGGCCTCGCAGCGGCCAAGCGCCGGGAACCC
Organism: Kitasatospora sp. NRRL B-11411; assembly: GCF_000721345.1. Classification (NCBI taxonomy): domain Bacteria; kingdom Bacillati; phylum Actinomycetota; class Actinomycetes; order Kitasatosporales; family Streptomycetaceae; genus Kitasatospora; species Kitasatospora sp. NRRL B-11411. The sequence goes on from NZ_JOGH01000009.1 coordinate 99,376, forward strand.
GACGCGGCACTGCTGTCCGCGCTGGTCGCCGTCCGCGACGAGGACGGCGACCAGCTCAGCGAACTGGAGCTGGTCTCCCTATCGGTACTGCTCCTGGTCGCCGGCCACGAGACGACGACCGCAGCGATCGGAAACAGCGTCCTGGCTCTGCTCCAACACCCCGAGCAGCTCGCGCTGCTGCACGCCGATCCGAACCGGATCGCGGGAGCCGTCGACGAACTGCTGCGCTACGACTCCCCGGTCAGCATCGCGACCTGGCGGTGGGCACCGGCGGACTCACGGATCGGTGACGCGGAGGTGCCGGCAGGCAGCCCGGTCTTCGTCAGCCCCGGCGCCGCCAACCGCGACCCGGGCCGCTTCGCCGACCCGGACCGGCTCGACCTCGGTCGGCCCGACGCCCGAGCGCACCTGGCGTTCGGTCACGGCATCCACCGGTGTCTCGGCGCGCCCTTGGCCCAAGCCGAGGTCGAGATCGTCCTGCGCCTGATGCTGGAGCGCTTCCCCGGCATGCGCCTGGCCGAGCCAGCCGAGCAGTTGCCCTGGCGGCACTCCCGGCTCGTACGCGGCCTGGAAGCACTACCCGTCCGGCTGTAGCCCGCTGCCGCCGCCCCGCCCGTGTGACCACAGCGGCCCACGGCGGGCCGACACGGGCCCGAACGCTGTCGCCCGGTCCATCGGGGCCACCCTGGTGGACACGGGCGCACAGCGGGCTTCAGCGCCGCGAACTCGCCATCGCCGCACGCACCTTGGCCATGCCGCGCGCGGTCACCTGGGCACCATGCTCCTGGGCGACGTCGTTCCGGCCAGCGCCTCGGCAACTCCCGCACAGCCCCGGCTCGGGCAGCGGGTCGCGGCACAGCTCGCACTCCGCCAGCCGCTGTCGCAGAGCGGCGGACCGCCCGGCGGGCTTCTTCCGCTCCAACCTCGACCGCACCACCGCGATCGGGGAGTGCACCACCTCGGGCAGCCCTGCGAGCAGCGCCTGCCGCAGCTCGTCCTGCGAGGCCCCGCGATCCATCCACTCCCGAACCAGCGGAGCGAGCGCCGCCGCCTCGGCGACACCCAGCGGCAGCCTCCGCTCCGGCCGTACTGCTCTCAGCAGGACGTTCACCGCCGCGAGCGACTCCTCGTCGAGGTCCTCCGGGCGCTCTGGAGGCACAGCACGGCGGAGCTGGGGAGTCTGTTCGGGAACGCTCTCCTCCCGCCCGCCCTCCTCGTCGGCCGGGCTCGCGTCCGCGAGCGGTGCCGGGTCCTCGTCGGAGGGGAGGGAGGGTTCTTTCACCAGGTCCTTTGGAAGGACGCCACGATCACCGCACTCCGACTCACCGGAGCCCGGCGCAGTGGCACCCGGCAGCAGCCCCGTCTGCGGGCGGTCGAAAACGTGCGCCTCGGAACGGACCCGGCCGTTCGGCAGACGGATGACCTCCACGCGGTAGTACCCCCAGGCCCGCAGCTCATCCAGGGCCGCCGCCAAGGTCTTGCGCCCCTGCGGGCTCGAGTCCGCCATCTGCCGACACGTCTCGCGCCAGTCGTCCGGGCGGGACAGGAGGTCCACCAGCAGCCCGCGGGCCGTGTAGCTCATGGAGCGGTTTTGCGCCAGGGCGTTGGGAACGATCACGAAGTTGGACGGGTGCGGGCTGCGGTGGATACGCAGGGAGGGCCTCCTCGAAACCTCAGCCGGGCCACTCCAAGCCGAGGGACGACGGACCATAGCCAGGAAGCCCGCGCAAGTGAAGCTCATACAGAGCGACCTTGATCACAGAGCCCGACCTGGTGTCATGCTCGCCGGCCGAGCCCCGAGCGGCCTGGTACCTCGGGGCCGAGGAGCCTCATCGACCGATCGTTCTGCCGAAAACCAAGCGACCGGTACAGTTGCTCGCCATCGGCGCTCGCGGTCAGAGCGACCAGACTGCAGCCCTCCTCCCAGAACCAGGCGAGCAGGCTGGAGGTGACCGCTCTGCCGAACCCTTGGTGGCGGTGGTGCGGTGCCGTTAGTACGAGGTGGACGTACCCTGTGCGCCCGCTGTATGTCGGCCCCGGCGGTGCCCGGTAGATGCTTCCGAGTGCGGCCGATATCGGCTGTCCGGTCGGACCGTCGACGACGAATGCCGCCATGTCCTCAGCGCGGTCAAGCCCGTCTGCCAGGTATGCAGTGAGCTCCTCGAACCAGGGGCCTGCGGGAGGTGCCGTGATCATTTCCGCGCGGATGCGGGCTATCGGCAGCGCGTCCTGCCCTGTCGCTCTCCGTACTGCCACATCGCCTCGTCCTTCGATCAGGTGACCTTGCACTTCGCCTCGGAGTGCCGAGGCGGCGTCTACCGCCAACCATCAGGTCAACACCGATCAGTGTGAACGGCAACTTCGCGCCAGCCCGCGCCGCTAACGTGTTTCCATGACTGCTGCTCCTGTGCCTGTTCGCGTCCGCTTTGCTCCGAGTCCCACGGGCATGTTCCACGTCGGTGGTGCCCGCTCGGCTCTCTACAACTGGGCGACGGCACGACAGCGTGGCGGCAAGTTCGTCCTGCGGATCGAGGACACTGACGCGGCGCGCAACCGCGAGGAGTGGACCGAGGGGATCATCAGCGCGCTCGCGTCGATCGGGATCTCGAAGGCTGATCCGGCGTTCGAAGGCCCCTACTTCCAGTCGGAGAACGAGGCTCGGCACCGCGAGGCCGCCGCCGGGCTGTACGAGGCCGGCCTCGCGTACTACTGCGATTGCACGCGCGACCTCGTTGCCGAGCGCACTGGCTCCCAGCAGCTCGGCTACGACGGGTTCTGCCGCGATCGGGGCCTGGACTTCGAGGAAGGCCGGGCCTTGCGGTTCCGCACCCCTGACGACGGGACCACCGTGGTGGTCGACCTCATCCGGGGCGAGCCCGAGTTCCCCAACGCGGCCATCGAGGACTTCGTGATCGCCCGCGGCAACGGCAGCCCTGTCTTTCTGCTGGCCAACGTAGTCGACGACCTCGACGAGGGCATCACGCAGGTGATCCGCGGTGAGGAGCACCTGTCGAACACCCCCAAGCAGCAGTTGCTGTGGCGTGCTCTGGGTGCCGAGCCGCCGGTGTGGGCACACCTGCCGGTCATCGTGAACGGGCAGCGGCAAAAGTTGTCCAAGCGGCGCGACAAAGTGGCCCTGGAGGACTACCTGGCCGAGGGCTACCTGCCGGAGGCGATGGTCAACTATCTGATGCTGCTGGGCTGGGGTCCGAAGGACGATGTCGAAATCCGTCCGTACCCCGAGCTGGAGCAGTTGTTCCGTGTGGAGGACGTGAACGGCTCCTCTGCGTTCTTCGACGTCAAGAAGCTGGCCGCGTTCAACGGCGAGTACCTTCGGGCGCTTTCGCTCGACGAGTTCGTGGCGGCCTGCGCGCCGTGGCTGTCTTCGCCTCGGGCTCCGTGGACTGCGGAGGCGTTCGATCCCGCGCAGTTCGCCGCGGTGGCGGGCCTGGCGCAGACGCGGATCTCGGTGCTGTCGGAGATCACCGAGTACGTCGACTTCCTGTTCCTGGACGAGCCGGTGCGGCACGAGCCATCGTGGACGAAGACCATGAAGGACGGGGCGGCGGACCTGCTCCGGGAAGCGCGGCGGCGTCTGGCCGAAGGTCCGTGGGACGCAGCCTCGCTCAAGGCCGGTCTGGAGGAGACCGCGGCGGTCTTCGGTCTGAAGCTGGGCAAGGCCCAGGCGCCGATCCGCGTGGCGGTGACCGGCCGAACGGTGGGGCTTCCGCTATTCGAGTCGATGGAGGTCCTCGGCCGCGAGCGGACTCTGGTGCGGCTGGACAAGGCGCTGGCAGAGCTTGCGTGATGCCGGCCAGCCCGCCCTGCTGCAGGGCGGGCTGGCTGTTGCTCGTCTTCGGGTACTTCAGCGCAGGTCGACGAGGCGGTGCTCGGTTCCCTCCGGCTCGGCGGGCATCGACCACAGCGGGCAGACCGGGATCGTGGTGCGGTCGCAGTCGCTGCTGATGAGGGTCTTCTGCAGGTGGTCGTAGGCCGCGCAACCGCCCCCGCAGGTGGAGCTGTGCGGGCAGCTGCGGCAGTTCGCCGAGATCGTGTTGACGAGGGTGAGTTCGCTGATCCCGTCCTGGAGACGGGGGCGGATCGCCCCGTCGCGGAACTCGCCGTAGTGGAGGTCGGTGTCGAAGAACGCGGAGCAGATGTAGACCCGGCCGTCCGGGAAGATGGCGAGGCGTTCGAGGTTGCGGGCGGTGCAGCCGCCGTATCCGGCGGCCCGCAGGGCGGGGAGCTGGTCGGGGTTGGCGAACGCGGGCGGGTAGAAGACGCGCACGCGGCGGCCGGCGGCGGCTTCGCGGATCTGCGCGCACAGCTGCACCCATTCGTCCGGCGGGATCTGGAAGTGGGGCTTGTCCAGGCCCAGGCCGGTGGGGGTGAAGTAGTGGAACGAGAGCATCTCCAGGCCGATGGAGTCGGCGAGGTCGATGGCCTCGAACACGTCGTCCCTGTTGGCGGTGGTGACGGTGAAGATGGCGCGGGTCTGGAAGCCGTCGGCGACGGCGCGCTTCATGCTCGCGAGCAGGGGGCGCCAGGTCTTCTCTCCTCGCATCTGCTCGTGGGTCTCCTGGCGGGCGCCGTCCATGGAGAAGGAGAAGGAGTCGAGGCGGCCCTTCAGCAACGGCCAGGTCTTCGGGGCGATGAGGCCGTTGGAGGTCAGGACGGCCTTGTAGCCCTGGGTCTTGCAGATGTCGAGGATCTCGCCGAACTGGGGGTGGGTGGTCGGCTCGCCGCCCAGCAGGTAGACCTTGTACTGGCCGTAGGCGACGCGGAGGCTGGAGAGGATGTCCTCGACCATGGCGGGGGTCATGCGCCGCTCGCGGTCGAGGCGGTCGCCCATGTAGCAGTGCTTGCAGCGCAGTTGGCACTTCTCGGTGATGTAGAGGAACAGGAACGGTTCCTTGGCCGCGGTGGCGTGTGCGGCGGCGTGTTCGAGGGTGTCGGTCACGGTGGTGGTCTCCTTGGTCAGCGCAGGGCGTGCAGCGAGTCGTTTTCGCGGGCGCCCCAAGCGGAGACCGTCCACAGGATGCACAGCGGCGTGGTGTCGCGGTCGCAGGAGTAGAAGCCGTCGTCCTGGTAGGCGGGGATCTGGGAGTACGCGGGGCAGCCGCCGCCGCAGGTGTCGGTGTTGGGGCAACCGGTGCACACGGGGTCGGCGGCGAGGTAGGCGTTGAGCTCGTTGTTCGGGTCGGGGTTCAGGACGAGCCGATCGCCGTCGAAGGTGGCGTAGTGCCGGCCGTTGTCCATGAAGACGGGGCAGGCGAAAACGGTGCCGTCGGGGTAGACGTGCGGGCGGTCGAGGGTGCGGGCGGGGCAGCCGGGGTAGCCTCGGTCGAACCAGGCGGCCTGGTCGTCGGCCTTGACGAAGGTCGGCGGGTAGTAGACCGCCAGGCGCGGCTCGGGCGGGAAGGCTTCGATCTCGGCGCAGAAGTCCATCCACTCGGTGGGGCTGAGCGGTTGGAGGAAGCGGGCGCCGTTCCCCGTCTTGCCGAGGTTGTGGTAGCTGAGGGTGTGGGCGCCGAGTTCGGCGAGGAAGGGGATGAGGTCGAGGGCTCCTGCTCGGTTGGTCTGCGAGACGGTGCACATCACGCGGACCTGGTAGCCGAGTTCGCGCGCCTGGCGGATGTGGCGGACGACCTTGTCGTAGTTGGTGGGGTTGCCGCGGATCTTGCGGTGGATGCGCGGGTCGGCGCTCTCGAGGGAGAAGTTGAAGCTGTTCAGGGCGCTGGGCGGGATCTTGTCGAACAGGTCGTCGTCGAAGTCGCCGTTGCTGCTGATGGTGACCTGGTAGCCGCGCTTGCGGCCCTCGCTGACGATGGCGGGCAGCTCGGGGTGCATGGTGGGCTCGCCGCCGAGGAGGTAGAGCTTGTCGTGGCCGCCAGTGATCCGGAAGTAGTCCATGATCTTGACGGCGGTCTCGACGCTCATGGTGTTGGCGGCGTTGAGGCGGTCGTTGCCGACGTAGCAGGTCTTGCAGCGCAGGCTGCAGGCGGTGGTCGGGTAGAGGAAGACGAACCGCTCGCGGGTCTGGCGGTAGATCGGCAGCCGCGGGGTGGGCATGCCGAGGGAGACGGTGGTCATCGGTGTCCTTCCGGTTCGGAGTGGAGGAAGGCGAGGCACTGTGCGGCCAGGAGTTGGGCCAGGGTGGTGCCGGCTGCGGGCAGCGGGCAGGTGGTGCCGTCGGGCGGCGCGACGGTGACAGGTCCGGCCGGGCGCAGGGCTTCGGATCGGGCGGGCAGCTCGGTGCCGAACCAGCGTTCCAGGCCGATTCCGACTGGGGTGTCGGTCCAGTCGTCGGCGGAGTCCCGGTTGCGCCACAGGTCGGCGAGCTGTTGCTGCGGGCTGCCGGACGGCAGGCGTAACAGGCCCTTGTGCGGCTGGATCCTGGGCATCGGCCAGGCGGAGAAGTAGGCCGCGGCTCGGGCTTCGAGCGCGGGAAGCAGGCCGGCAGGGTCGTGGACAGCGGTCTTCGGGTCGGCGAGGAACTTGAAGACCACGTCGCCCTTGCGGAACACCGACAGCGGGCAGTCGGCAAGGTAGCAGGCGGACCTCTGAATGGCTGGCACGGCCGCGATGCAGTGCTCCGTGAAGGCCAGCAGGGTGTCGAGGGTGTCGAGGGTGAGGATCTCTCCGCAGTGGTCGAAGTCGAGGCCGGCGGCCAGGTGGAGGTCGCGCAGCCGTTCGGCGAGGAGCCGTTCCCTGCCGTGGTTGCTGCGGGCGGTGACGACGAACAGGTCGATGTCACTGGTCGGTTTGTTGCTGCCGCGCGCGTACGAGCCGCCGACGAACGAGCACAGGAGGTCGTCGCCGAAGATCTCGGCGGTGGCTCGGCTGGCCGCCAGAACGGCCTGGGCGCCGGTCATGAGGCCAGCCCGGTGGCGTCGTGGGGGCTGCCGATGATGGCCTCGGCTGCGGCGAGGCCGCCGACGGCTGCTTGGAGGATGCCCTGGGCCAGCCCGGTGCAGTCGCCGGCCGCGTACAGACCCGGGGCCGTGGTCTCAAGGCTGTCGGTGAGGCTCAACTCGTCCCAGAGGTTCTCCAGTTCGAGGCCGATCACGGCGACCTGCGCGGCGGCGTGGCCGCTCAGGTGGGTGCCGTTGAAGTAGGTCATCAGGTCTTCGAAGGCGTCGCACAGAGCGGTGTGGATGTCCTGGGGCAGGATGCCCGCGAGGTCGGCGACCTGGTAGTCGCGGAGCGAGGGACGGAAGCCGCTGAGTTCGGCGAACTGCTCCAGGCCGGTGCAGGCGAGGGAGCGGCTGCGGAAGTCGGGGTACCACTGGAGGACGGGCTTTCCCGGCCGATCGGTCCTCAGCTTCCGGTACGGCACGAGGAGGTTCTCCTCCACCCAGGCGGTAGTGCGCGGAGCACCGTCGGGGGCCCGAAGCTGTGCCAGCAGGGCGAAGTTCGCGGTGCTGCCCGTCTTCGCCTCGGGGATGACGTGGCCGTCGAGGAGCGTGTGGTCGCCGTAGTCCGTGAACTTGATCCGGCCGCCGCCCGGTCCGACGCAGTAGCAGAACGTCTTGATCTTCACGCCGTTGGTGACGATGGTGGTCTTGAAGTCCTCGTGGATGTCGGACCCGCGCCGCAGCAGTGCCGTCGGGGCCTCGAAACGGACTCCCACAGAGGGTGCGGGCGCCCAGTGGGAGAGTTCGAGGCGGCGCAGCGCCTGCTGCCACCAGCGTTGGCCGCGTCGTCCGACCGCGACGACCACCGAACTCGCGTGCACCGTCTCGCTGGTGCCGGCCTGTCCTGCGGTCTCGGCCCGCCACCCCTGCCCGAGCGGGTGCAGGGACGTGATCTGGGTCTGCATCCGTAACTCGGTGTTCGGGGCAGCGGTGATGCGGCTGTGGAGCCGTTCGATCAGTGCGCGGACTTGGTCCGCGCTGAGCGAGGCCACCGGATAGTCCTTGATCTTGAAGGGCCCGGTGGTGGGAACGGCTCCGCGGAAAACCGGCTGCTCCGTACCGCACAGTCGCCGCACGGCCTGGTCGGCGAGGGCGTCGGCCCGTTCGGTGCCGAGGAGTTCGGCGAGGCGCCTGCCGCTGGGGAACTGCGAGAGCTTGACCCCGTCTCCGTAGTGGATGGAGCCTCCGAAACCGGAGATCACGTTGCAGATGCCCTTGCAGCCGTTGCAGGTGCGCATGAGGTCCACCGGGCAGGCGCGACGCTGGTAAGGGCGCCCGGCGTCGACGAGGAGAACCCGCGTGCCGTTCTCGGCGAGGCGATCGGCGGCGACCAGCCCCGCGGGGCCTGCGCCGATCACCAGCGTGTCGACGGTCGTGGTCAACTGCGGCCTCCGTAATGGTTCTCGATCCAGGAGGAGGCCGCGCGGGCGGCCTCGACGGTCGGCCGGTTGGCGTCCTCGATGAGGTGGGTGACGGCCGGGTGGTGCAGGTGCTGGTAGTTCGGGCGGTCGCGCAGGACCGGTGTCGCGCACAGGTCGACGACCTGGTGGCGGGAACCGTCGTCCACGAGGCGCGCGATGTGTTCGCGGTACATCGGGGTGAGTCCGGATGTCGCGAGCACCAGGTCGTATCCACTGCGCTTCACGGTGTCCGGCAGTTCCGTGATGCGCAGGACGGTCGCTCGGCCGCTGGCGTCCGGCAGGACCCGGCGGAGTTTCTTGGGGCTGCGCGTCAGGACGAAGACCCGTCGGTCACTGCCGAGTTCTTCCGCGACGGCCCGGGCGAGCATGCCGCCGCCGACGACGACCAGGTTGTCGGGGTGGACGACGGATGCCCCCAGCAGCGTGCGGGCGAGGTGGCGGTAGTCCAGGCCGGCGTGCAGGCCGAACCGGTCCCGGGCCTGGCTGGCGAGCAGGAGCACCTCGTCGCCGACGGACCTGAGGGGATGGCCGCCCGGCAACCGGTCGAAGGCCGTGCGGACCTGCTGGAACACGAACTGCTCCCCCAGGATCAGGGACATCGTTCCCGCGGCGATCCGTGCCAGCCGGGAGGCTGCGGCTTCATGCCCGGTGATCCTGCGGGCGAGGCGGATGGGGAGCGGGGCGACGGCAGCCGTCGCGGGCTCCGCTTCGTACCACTCGACGCGATGGCAGGTCTGCAGCAACAGTCCGGTCGTCGAACCGCCGGATCCGCTTTCAGCCGGCCGGAACGAGGCCCCCAGCTCCTCCCAGGTGTGGGTGGTGGCGTCGTTGAAGGAGCACCAGGCGATCCGGCCCGCTGTGCCTGCCGGACCGAACCCTTCGTCGCGCGGTGGATCGGCGGTCCGGGCCATGAATCCCTCCGTTCTGTTCGCAGGCGCTGACAGGACGCGCGCCCGGGGTCGCATGAGCCGCGCCGCAGCTCGGTGTCTGGCGACGCGGGTTGACACGGTTGGCGGCCTACCTCTGGTGTTCGGCAGAGGACAGCGTGAGGCGGACGCACTTTCCTGTGGTCAGCGGGCAGAAGTCGATGCTCGCGGCCATTCCGGCGAGCATGTGCAGCCCCCGACCGTCGACGCCGTCGTCGGTCGGATCCTTGATCACAGGCAGGGTGTTGCAGCGATCGGTGACCTCGACCACGACGCCGGCATCGGTCTCGCACACGAGCAGCTCGCAGCTGTCGGTCGCAGCGTGCTTGAGGACGTTGGTGAGCAACTCGCTTACGCCGAGAGCCGCCAACTCCTCCAGGTCCTTCTTGTCCCAGAGCTGCAGGTGCAGGCGCGTGATGCCGCGAAGAACACGGACGTCGTCGGGCCGAAGACCTGCGAGGAGCGCGTGGTATCGCCTGGTTGGTTCGGTCCCCGTGACGAACATGACCCTCCTGAGGCGCGTGGGCACCTGTATTGCGGTTGCGTTCTGTACCTGCTTTGACACTTTCCGCTCCCAAGATGATGGGGGCAGCAGGCCGTTACGGCAAGAGTGTCGGAAAGGAAACTCTGTCCTTTTCGGTGAGATGGGCATATGCGCCTTCGGGACCAACCGCTACCCTGTCCCAGGAAGGGGAGGTGCACAGGTGGCCGTCGAGCCGACACCGCGGCGACGCAAACTCGGCACGGAGGTCCGGCACGCCCGTCGCCGCCTCAACTGGAGTGTCGAAGAAGCGGCTGCCCAACTGGGTTACGGCAGCGCGTCCACGATCTCGAAGATCGAGAACGGCACGCAGGGCATCAAGCTGCAGCAACTACCGCACTTCTTCGAAGTCCTGAAGATCACCGATCCGAAGGTTCAGGACATCTGGCGCGACCTCGTACGCAACGCGCACAACCCCAACTGGCACCAGGAGTACCCCGGGACCGCGGACGACCCCCTCGGCGACTACCTCGTCAACCTGGAGATCGCCGACGGCCTCTTCATCTGGTCACCCGTGGGAGTCCACGGCCTGCTGCAATACGACGAATACGAACGGCAGGTGATCCTCGCCGGCCGACCGTCGAAGGGCGAAGAGGACGTCCAGCGGTTCATCACAGTGCGCCGCAACTGCCGACACACCGCCTTCACCCGCAAGACGCCCCTGCCGATCTGGGCGGTCCTGACGGAGGGCCAGCTGCGCCAGGAGGTCGGCGGCCGGGCCACAGCCCGCGCACAGGTCCTCCACCTGATCGACCTCGTCCGCGCCCACCCGAACCTCGTCATCCAGGTCATCCCTCTGTCGCACGGCGCACACGCCGGATTCGATGGCCCCTTCATGGCCTGGACCTTCCCCACCGGCCGCCATTCCGTCACGATCGAAGGGATGAAGGCCGCTCTCCACCTCACCGACCCTGCCGCCGTCGCGGACTACCGCACCATCAGCGACCACCTCAAGACGGACGCGCTGCCGCCGAAGGAATCGCTGGAACTCCTCGCCCGAATCGCCAAGGATCTAACGTGAACCGCCCTACCACCGACAGCACCGTCACCGCCGACCAGAAGAACGACCTCGACCCGGCCTGGATCGAACACCAGCTGGAACACGCGAAGTGGTTCAGCAACAGCACCGGCGGCTCCAACTGCGTGGAGGTCGCCTTCCTCGACCACGGACTGGTGGCCACCCGCGATTCCCTCAACCCTCACCACTCCCCTCAGCTCTACTCCGAGGACGAATGGACGGCCTTCATCGCCGGGGCGAAGAACGGCTTGTTCGACCGCAAGGCAGCGACCGCCCCGCAGCGCCAGGCTGCTGCCAGCCAGCAGCTCTGACTCGCGATGGCGCGCGTAGTGACTCTGCAGAGAGCTGAATCGGGCGAGAGCTGTTGCAACCCGCCCGACGGCCCTGTTGGGGCTGCTGCTACACCGGGATGAACAGGGTGCCCTCGTCGAGAGCGTCCAGGATCGCGGCCTTGATCTGCGGGGGCATCAGGTTCAGCGCACCGACTGCGTCGGCCGTGAGCGGGACTTCTTCGAGGAAGTACTCGCCGCGATCGTCGCGGGAAAACTCCGGTCCAGTTCGGTCGTCGAAGTTCCAGGTGGCGATGCGGGCGCTGTAGAAGTACTCGATCTCACCCTTGTCGCTCTTCCACTCGCGGAACGGACGCAGGTCGGTGGCCTCGCCAGCAATCTCCTCGCGGATCTCGCGAAGCAGGGCGGCTTCGCGGCTGGTGTCCTCGTCTTCGACGCCGCCACCGACGAAGACCTGGTACGGGGGAATGCCGGGGCGGGTGCGGTTGATGACGAGCATGGTGGCGTGGTCGGTGAGCAGGACGGCGCGGACGCGCTGCTTCATCTGTACTTCTCCCGTGGTTGTCGGGCTCGGGCAGTGGGGCATCCAGCCGCCGTCGATGTGCACCAGGGAACGATCGGCGCGTAAACCCCTATCCAGACAGTTCGGATCTGGCGCCCACCGGAGGCATGACCCCTGTTAACTCGTGCGCTCGACGCGCAAGCGGGGCGGCTAGTTCTGGGTACCAGCCACGTGCCACGGCTTGGAGCATCTCGGCAAGGGCCGACAGTTCACCGATCCGGCCGGCCGGGGTGTCGAGGATGTCGCGGAACTCGTACCGAACGCGGACGGCGGTGTCGGAGTCGAGGAGGCTGTTGGCATGGAGCAGCCCGACGTCAAAGCCGAACGGGACACAACCCCAGCGTTCCCAGTCGATGATGGTCAGCGTTGGACCGGTGAGGTTGGCCCAGTGGAGATCTCCGTGGCCGGTCGCCCGGTGAATCGTCGTCGGCGCGGGGATACCGAGGAACTGCGGGAACGCCCTCTCGATCCAGGTGTTCCGGACGGTGGTCCGGACGCCGTCGACGGCGGCCAGGTCCTCGACGGCGCGGCGAAGGCTGTACCACCAGAGGTCGGGAAGGCGGGGGTTGGTGGTCAGATTGGGGCGGGAGGAGACGATCGGGTTGGTGATGTAGTCGAGGAGGTCGGCCTGGTAGCCGTGGCCTCCGTCCGTCCAGTCGTGGGTGCCGTGCAGGCGCGGCCGGGGGATGCTGGCCGGGAGGAGTGCTTCGGCTCCGGTGATGCCGTGTCCGGGCGTCCGAGTGCTGGTCGGTGAGGTGGCGGCGACGCGCAGCCAGTGGGCGCCAGCGCGGCGGCCGATGGTGCTTCCAGCGAAGCCCCAGACGGGGTGACCAGTGCAGGTCACGCGGAGACGGGTGGCGGCGGTCGCGTGCGCGGCCTGCATCCGCACCTTGGTTGGTTCGTCAGGTGACTGCACGGACCACGCTCCTGAACCGATCGGGCTCCGGCGGCACGGCTGCCCAAGGGCATACCTGTGCGGAAGTCGCGGTCGTCCCACAGGACGACCGTGAACCAGTATCTGGTGTCCCGTAGTTCTGCACTGGGCAGAGCTCGATATTCATCAAGGAATATGGCCGCGCGCGGTTGGGGGTGATGATGGGCGCCCAGCGTGAGGCCATCCCGTATGCAGTCCAGGCACGGTCAGGCCGTCATGCGGGTGGGCTCCGCTTCCCGATCGCCTCCGGCCCCGGTTCGGAGGCAAGGAAGGAGCGAGACGTGACGAACAAACCGACGAACCCGGCCGAGCAAGGCAGCGGGCTGCTGCTCGCGGTCGAGGAGCTGAGTGCCGTCCACGACCGGTACGACAGCCTCCGGTCGGACAATGCGGGCAGCGGCGGCGACGACCCGTGGCCGGGTGGCGACGGCAACCTGCACGAGAGCGCGTGAACAGCCGGTCGGCGGGCGGGCGTCCTCCGCTCGCCCGCCGACCGGTTGCGTCCGGGGAAGCAGACCAAGGGGAGGTTCGGGTGGAGCACGGGTTGATCGGCGCGGTCGAAGCGGCGCTGGGGTGGAGGGGGCCGGGGGCAATCGGGGAGCGGTTCGCGCGCGGCAGCACGGGGAGTGCGAACCTCGGGGAGCGGCTGCTCACTCCGCAGCGGTTGCTCGACCTGGTGATGCGGCGGAGCCTGCAGCGGCCGCAGTTCCGGGTGTTCCAGAAGCAGGTGGAAGTCCACCCGGCGGTGTACTACACGGACAGCGTCAGCCCCCGGGGGCAGAGCATCTCCATGGTCAACATGAACGCGCTGGGGCGCCTGCTCGGCGAGGGCGCGACGCTGATCCTCGACCAGGCGAACGTCGCGGACCCCACCTTGGAGGTGGCGTGCCGTGCGCTGCAGTGGTGGAGCGGCGAGCGCGTCCAGGTGAACGTCTACTGGACCACCGGCGAGGCGCAGGGCTTCCCGCTGCACTGGGACGATCACGACGTCCTCGTGCTGCAGCTGGCGGGCGAGAAGGGCTGGGAGGTCCGCGGGACCTCGCGCGTGGCGCCGATGTACCGGGACTCCGACCCCAACGCCACGCCGCCCGAGGACGTGCTGTGGTCGGGCGTGCTGCGCGCCGGCGAGGTGATGCACATCCCGCGCGGGCACTGGCACCAGGCGACCAGGGCCGGGCACGGGGAGGCCGGGCACTCCCTGCACGTCACGTTCGGCATCACCAAGCGCACCGGTGCCAGCTGGATGGCGTGGCTGGCGGACTGGTGCCGTGACCGCGAGGTCTTCCGGCACGACCTCGACCGCACCCCGGGCACCGACTACAGCGAACTGGTCACCGCGGTGCAGGCGTTGGCGGCCGAGCGTCTACCTGCGGAGTTCCTCACCGCGTACGAGCGCGCCGCCGGTCCGGCCCGGCAGATCCCACACTTGGACGTCTTCGGGCCGCTCACCGGAGCAGTGTGCACCACGAACTTCCGCCCCGAGATCCGTGCCACCGACAGCGGGGTGGAGGTGCTCGCAGCCGGGCAGCGGCTCGTCTTCGATGCCAAGGCGGAGGCGGCCCTGCGCGTCCTGCTCGGCGGACACCCGGTGGTCCTGTCCGATGCCGAGACGGTCGTGGGCACCGAGGTGCACGAGGTGGCCGCCCTGCTGGTGAAGGAGAAGGTTTGCGCGCCGCTGACCGACGAGTTGTCCTCGGGCTACACCGGTCTCGTCACGAACGCCACGTCCTGACCGCGGCGTTGGACTGCGGGGTCACCGCTCTCGACACCGCGTTCAACTACCGGGGATTCACCTCCCACGCCACGCTCGCCGGCTTCGGCAGGGACCTGCTGGCCCGGTTCACGGTCTCCACCAAGGTCGGCTACTTCCCCGCCGCGGGCGGCACCCGGCACAGCCTCGCCCCGGAGGAACTGAAGGGGGCGCTCGGGCAGTGCGCGCGGGACCTCGGCCGGGAGCCGGACGTCTTGCTCCTGCACAACCCCGAGGCGTCGCTCGCTGTCGACGAGCAGGGCCGGGAGCAGTTGGCCTCCGCCTGCGAGGTGCTCGCCGAGACGGCCAGGGCCGGCGGCTGCGGCGCCTGGGGGATCGCCTCGTGGAACCCGCGCGTCCTGGTGGGGCTCGGGGGGCAGCTGCCCTTCGCTCCCGAGGTGCTGCTGGTGCGGGCCGGTCTGCTCGTCGGTCACGAGGTCCTCGCCGCCGCCGAGTCCCTCGCCGCGCAGTGGGGTATCCGGCCTGAACAGCGCTGGGGCATGAGCCCCTTCGGAGGCGGTCCGGCGGACGCTCCCTGGGGCAGGAGCGCCCCCCGGATCTTCCTGGCCGGGGAGTCGGCCGGGGCGAGTGCGGTGCAGGCGGCGTTCCGGGTCGCCTTCGAGGTCCCCGGGGTCGGGGCGGTCGCGGTGGGAACCGACCGGCCCGACCACCTGCGCGAGCTGGTCGACGCCACCGGGCTCGCGGTCGACCGCGAACTCATCCGGCGGTACCGGGAGTTGCTGGTCGAGCGGGCTGATCACTCCCGTTGAAGGTCGCGGATCAGCTGCTGTGCCTCGGCGCGGGCGGGTTCGACCCGAGGGTCGTCCGGGTGGGCGTGGGGTCCGGCGATCTTCGCCAATGTGAACAGCGTCATCAGCTTGCCGTCCCGGCTCTCCAGGTCAGCCCGGCGCTCGCGCCGGACGCGCTCGGCGAGTGCCGGGACCGCGAGGGACGCGACCAGCAGTGTCGCGGAGTCCAGGCCCCGCGGTGCCAGCCCCCAGTCCTCCCAGTCGAACAGGCAGAACTCGGGGCTGGTGACGTTGGCCCAGTTCAGGTCCGCGTGCGCCGGGTGCCATGAGGTCACGTCCGTGTTCACCGCCGCCGGGAACGCGGCCCGGATCACCTCGTCGACGTGTTGCTGGGTGATCACCTCGGTGTCCGGTGTCGCCACCCGGGTCGTGGGCTGCGCCGCGAGCGCGTCGAGCGAGGCGTTCAGCGCGGCCCACCAGCCTTCGAGGAGAGCGGGAGCCGACGCCAGGACTGCCGTGCCCACCGGCGGGGAGGGAAGAAGGGAGGTCTCGTCCGCCCGCCAGATCGCCCCGTCGTCCGGCTCCGCCCACACGACCGATCCGGCCCAGCGCGGCATGGCGACGCCGGTCAGCACGGCCGCGGCCTCGGTGCCGGCCCAGCCCTGCTCGACGGCTCGGCTCCACGGTCGGCGCTCCACCCGCACCCAGGTCGAACGGCCGCTCCGGGCTCCGACCGTACGGCGCTTGCGGACGACCGTGCTCCTGTCCAGGGCCGTACCGAGCCGCTGCTCGACCAGCTCCAGGACCTGGTCGACGGGCTCTTTCCGAAGGTCCACCGACCGGCCGTCCGCGGCAGCAAGCGTCATGCCCGCGACCGTAGCAGGCCACCGGGAACAGAGAGCGCCTTCACAACCGGTACCCCCACAGCCGTTCGGCTGGTCGACGAGGTCGGCCGAACCTGTTCCCGACGCTGCTCTGCGGCTGGACGGCCGGAATTTTCCGACAGGGGCGGTGCTCCCGCGCCACGGAGGGGAAGCCGGATCAAGTCCGGTGGAGCTCCGACCGCCTCCAGGTACTGGACGATCCGGTCGATGTGCGTCAACCGCGCCCTCCCGCCCTCAAGCCGGGAGAGGAAGCCCTGCGTCAGCCCGGTGATCTCCGCGAGCTCGTCCTGACGGAGCCGGGCGAGCTCGCGCAGGCGGCCGCTCAATTTCCCGAAGTCGAACTCCGCGAGGAAGTCGCGCACCGCCCTGTCCTGCCAAACCGCGGCAGGAACGACCGGCGGCCCGGAGAGCTCCGGCGCGCAGGGGCCGCAGATGCTGCTTCTGCGGTTGTACCGGCTGAGCGCGCAACCGCAACGCTCGCACGACCGTGCCATCGTCTCCGTCTCCTCGGCCAGCGATCAACTCTCCCGCGTGCAAGACAGCCGCATTTGCAACGGACTACAGTCCGCGCCCTGCCTGCACTTATCGGGCGCTCGGCAACTACACGGCCGAGCCGCGTCCTTCCGGGATGCGCCAGCTAACCCGAGTCCAACTGCCTTCGGACAGGGGCAGCTTGTCGTCTTCTTGTCGTCTTCCAGCACCAGCTCCCCCATGCGTAACATCAGCACAAAGTGTCGAACCGGATACTTTCTGTCCGCCGCAGTTGGGGGGGTGCAAATGGGACGAGGTACCGCTTCGCGCCGAGAGGTGCGGCTGCTCCATCCCCTCGCTGTTGTCCGGTATGAGCATCACTGGACACATCAGGACATCGCCGACATCGTTGCCAGAGCCACGAACGGGTCGGCCGACCGGCGCAAGGTGTGGAAGTGGGAGCACTGGGGAACCGAACCGGACGCGGAGAGCCAAGCTGCCCTCGCTGCCGAACTCGGCGTCCCGCTGAGAGAAGTGTCCCGGCTCGGCTGGCCCGGCTGGCTGCCCGATGGGGGGCCGATCCGTGCCGACTTCCCTTGGTCCACGGCTGGGGTGCTCAAGGCGTTGGACGACACCTTGGAACGCGCGATGCCGGACCGGCGCGGGTTCATGAAACTCGGCGGCCAGGCGCTGGTGCTGCTCGCCGGGCAGTGGCTGGCCGAGGGGATCGGACCGGTGGTTGCCGCCCTCACCGGAGGCCGGATCGACCTGCCGATGGTCGGAGAGCTAGAGGCAGGGCTGCCTCGGCTGCGTCGAATGGAGGCCGCCCTCGGCGGTCCTCGTGCCCGTAACCTCCTGCATGCCGAACTCGAGATGGTCACCGGCATCCTCAAGGAGGCGTCCTACAGCGACCGTGTCGGCCAACGGCTGCTAGTGCTGAGCGCTGAACTCGCCCGCCTCGCCGGGTGGTCCTCCTTCGACTCCGGTCTCCACACCGCCGCCCAGCGGTACTGGACCAGCGGCCTGCGCGCCGCGCACGCCGCCGGCGACCGCGCCCTGGGCGCCAACATCCTCAAGTCGCTCAGCCTCCAGTGCTACGACCACAACCTCTTCTCCGACGCCCTCGCACTCGCCGCCGCCGCCGTCGACGGGGCGGGCGAGGTCACCCCTCGCACCTCGGCCATGCTGCTGCTGCGACAGGCCCGCGCGGCAGCGGCCTGCGGCAACCACGCAGAATGCGACCGTCTGCTGACCGCCGCCGAGACCCAGATGGCCCAGACCGACGCCAGCCACGACGACCCCGCCTGGAGCGGCTACTTCGACCCGGCCGAGTTCCACGCCCAGACCGCCACCTGCCACGCCGACCTCGGCCGTCCGAAACTCGCCCAACGCCACTACGCCACCGCGCTGGCCCTCATGCCCGCCGCCAAGCACCGTGACCTGGCCACCTACACCATCCAGCACGCCCGGACCCACACAGCCCTCGGCGACGCCGACCACGCCATCCACCTCTTGGAGACGGCCGTCCCGATGATCACCGCCGCCCCATCCCAGCGGAACATCACCCGCGCCGTGGCCGCCCGCGCCGAACTCCCGCTACTCACGAGGCATCCGAAAGTCCAGCGCCTCGACCAGCTGCTCGCCACACTGTCCGCATGACCACACACTCCACCACGCGCGTCGCACTCGTCTCCGGCGGGAACCGCGGGCTCGGCCTCGCCATCGCCACCCGCCTCGCCGAACAGGGCATGCAGGTCGTCCTGGGCGTGCGCGACCGTCTCGCCGGCCGCGACGCGGAGGAAGCCCTCGGCCGCAAAGGGCTGTTCGTCCACTCCCACGAACTGGACGTCACCGACCCGGCCAGCGTCGCCCGATGCATCGCCGATGTCGCCGCCCCGCTCGGACGCTTGGACGTGCTGGTCAACAACGCTGCCGTAGCCGTCGACCGCGGCCAGGCCGCCGCCGCACCGGACTTCGAACGGGTCCGGGCCACCTTGGATACCAACCTCCTCGGCGCCTGGCGCCTTGCCGCCGCCGCCGCCCAGGAGATGCGGAAGAACAACTACGGCCGCATCGTCAACATCACCAGTCACCTCGGCTCGCAGAGCAACATGGGTACTGGGAACGTGAGTTACCGCATCTCCAAGACCGGCCTTAACGCCCTCACCCAGATCCTCGCCGCCGAACTCGCCGGCACGGGCATCCTCGTCAACGCCGCCTCTCCCGGACAGATGGCGACGCGCATGGCCTACGGCGAGACCGACCGCACACCCGAAGAAGCCGCCGACACACCCGTCTGGCTCGCCACTCTCCCCGACGATGGCCCCACCGGCGGCCTGTACTACGAGCGCGAGCCTCTTGCCTGGTAAGGCTGCCGTACCTTCGGTGCCGCCCGGACTGGCCTGGTGGCAGCTGCCGACCGCTCCAGAGTGGCCGACCGGTATCCGCTCTCGGGAGGATGCCGGGCATGGATATCTTGGTGGTCGGCGGCAGCTGGTTTCTGGGCAAGGCCGTCGTTGAGGAGGCGGTGGGCCGAGGCTGGGCCGTGACGACGTTCAACCGGGGACGGTCCGGTGGGCCTTTTCCCGGCGTTCGGCAGGTGATCGGTGATCGGACGTCGACCGAGGACTTGGCCCGGCTGGCCGGGCAAGGGCCGTGGGACGCGGTGATCGATACGTCTGCCGCGTACCAGCCGCCCAAGGTGGTGCTCGCGGGCACGAGAGCGTTGGAGGACGCTGCCGCCCGCTACGTCTACGTCTCGACGGTGTCGGTGTACGCCGGATGGCCGGAACACCCGCTCAAGGTGGGCGATCCGCTGCTGGACGGCCCTGCCGACGCCGATAGCGAGTACGGGAGGAACCCCGAGGGCTGGCGAGGGCCCAATTTGCACTACGGAAGGCAGAAGGCCGGCGGCGAGCGGGCGGTGGCCGAGACCTTCGGTGCGGAGCGGTCCTGGCTGATTCGCCCCGGTGTGATCCTCGGCCCCAATGAGTACGTCGGTAGGCTCCCGTGGTGGCTTCGGCGCGCGGAGCGCGGCGGGCAGATTCTGGCACCGGGGTCCGCGGACAAGGGCATCCAGCCGGTCGACGTCCGCGATGTCGCACGCTTCGCCGTCGACCTCGCCGCCCGACCGGGCGGAGGTGTCTACAACGCCACCGCGCCGATCGGTCGGGACACGATGGGCAGTTTCCTGGGGGCTTGCCTCGCGGCGACGGGGAACCACGGCGTCCTGCGGTGGGTGCCGGATGAAGTGCTGTTGGAGCAGGGCGTCCGCCAGTGGACAGAGGTGCCCCTGTGGCGGACGGGGAAGGGCGTCTGGCTGGTCGACTCCGAACCGGCCTA
This sequence comes from Kitasatospora sp. NRRL B-11411, assembly GCF_000721345.1. Classification (NCBI taxonomy): domain Bacteria; kingdom Bacillati; phylum Actinomycetota; class Actinomycetes; order Kitasatosporales; family Streptomycetaceae; genus Kitasatospora; species Kitasatospora sp. NRRL B-11411. Next base: position 119,181 of record NZ_JOGH01000009.1, read on the forward strand.
CGCGGCCGGTTTCGTCTGCCGTCCGCTGGAGGAGACGGTGCGGGACACCTGGGATTGGCTCCGGGCCGGGAACATGCCGGTCGCACACCCGCGGGCAGCCGCTATCGGAATCCAGGCCGACCGCGAACGAGCGATCTTGGCGGTCACCGAGTCTCTCCACTGATCGGCACGGGGCAGGGCGGCCCTCAGCAGGGCCGCCCTGCCCTGTCAGCGCTTCGCCGCCTTACTCGATAGCCAATTGGCCTGCCATGTAGTCGAGTTGCTTCGGTGCGGCAACCCGGGTGTACTCCTCCAGCCCCTCTTGAAGGGCAGCGGCGACGGGGGAGGTGCGGACGGGTTCGGTGGTCAGCAGCCTGCCCACGTGAACGACCCGCTCGACCAGGCCCTTGGTCCGCCGGTCGGGTGCGATGGCCGCGATGGGCTTGAGGACTTCGGCGGCTTCCTCCACCTCGCCGTTGAGGAGCAGCGCCGCGGCGAGATCCGCCCGTGCCTCGGCGTCGATCCGGGGCGACCTCTGCGCGGCGGGCAGTTCGGCCTGCATCTCCAGTACTCGCCGGGTGTGCTCCAGCGCCCGGGCGCCGTCGCGCAGCAGGACGAACGTTGTGCCGTGGGAGCGGACGAGCCGGTCAGGGCTGTGGAGGAACTCTCCGGCCACGCCGTCGTGGAGGTCGTCGTGTTCGACGGCGTCCGCGTCGAGGAAGCGTTCGACCGCGGCTGCTGCCCTCGGCCGGTCGCCGAGGTGCCCGTAGGCCCTGGCCTCGATCGCGGCGATGCGCGCCTGGCCGGCCGTGCCGACGCCGGAGAAGGACTTCGCGTGGCGGATGAAGCGGATCGCCTCGCTTGGGCGCCCTTCCCAGTAGGCGAAGATGCCGAGCGATCCGGCCGCGAAAGCGGCCAGCGGGGTGAACCGGGTGGCTTCCGCGTACATGCCGGCGGAACGGGCCAGCCGGTTGGCCTCGCTGACAGCGCCGAGACCGAACGCCGCCATGGCCAGCAGCGCGGTCGTCTGCCCGATCGCAATCAGCAGCTGCTGTCTTTGTGCGGGGATGTGGGTGCGGTCCAACAGGGTTTCGGCGTCCGTTCGGAGTTGTCGGCCTTCGCGGAAGACCTCGAACGGTGAGCGGTGGTTGTAGGTGCGGGCGAGTCGGCGGACGTCTTCTTCGACCTGGTCGATGGACAGCTCGGAGAGGAAGACGGACGCAACGGAAGCGGCGTGGTCAGATGCTTCGCGTGCAGTCATCGCGATTTCTCTTTCAAGGTCTTGCTGGGATATCGCCGTCTGGCCCCTCTCGGAGGGAGGGGCCAGAAGATCGGCGATCTTCCTGTCGAACATGTGCTGGAGCGTTTGGGAGAAAACAGAGCTGGGCTTGGCCACATCTCCGGCGATCCAGCGCCGAAACGTCTTCTCCGACATTTCTACACCATGGAATCTGGGATCCCCGAGGGTGTGCGCAATTTCTTCCCCGGCTTTCCGTAATTCCCTGCTGAAATCGGAGAATTCCCAGCCCTCGTTCCGGATCAGGGCTTCCAGTAGCGTCCTGTCTGTCATGCCGCAGCCTCCGCCCGTGCTCTCGACTTGGCCCGGCCGCCGCTTGCGCGCGGAGAGCCCGGTTCTAGCAATACCCGACCAAGGGGCTCTGGAGTAGGCGAACTGGCGAGATGACACCTCGATGACACCTCGATGTCTCACGGGCCGTCAGATGACACCCGGATGCTATGGCGTTGGCCTTCTCAAGGCGGGACAGTAGGTCGCCGATCACCGAACCGCAGTGCGCGAAGTGATTTAGGCAGTCCACCAGCCTGCTCAGCGGGCGGGTTGTCCGACTATCCATCGGCCGCTCTACCCGCATCTTCGGTACGCGGGACTGCGGGCAACTGGAGCAGACAGACCGTGAAGGGGGAACAGGTCATGGCAGCGCCCATCGTCGGTGCCGCTCAGCTCGTACAGCACCCGGCCGGCCACGACGGCGATCTGCGGGCGGCGGTCGAGGATCTGCGGCGGGGGCAGTGGCTCTCGACTCGGGCGCTGCTCTACCGGACCTGGGGCGATCCGGGTCTGTGGGCGTCGCGGACCCAGGCGCTGGGGGTGGCGGCCGGGCCGACCGATGTCCTTCGCCGTTGGGAGGGTGAGGAGCCCCGGGCCTTCGGGCTGACCGCGCTGTGCGCCCGTGTCGTGGTGGACCGCGCTGTGCAGGTCGGACAGCAGCAGTCGGGCTCGCGTGATGCTGCGGCGCTGGAAGAGACGGCGCGGAAGTGGTGCTGGCTGGCGGCTTCGGTGCTCGACGGCGACGTCGTTCCGTGGCTGGGGCTGCTCACCCTGGCGCAGCTGGATCCCCAGCAGGTGCGGCAGGAGCACCGGGTTGCGGCACCGGACCAGATGCTGCCGCAGGGGCCGTGGGCGTTGTTCGGGCAGCTCCGCCGTATCGATCCGTGGTGTCGGGAGGCGTTCCACCGGATGCTGCGTTTCTGGGCGGCCCGGGGCGAGGGCGGGGTGGGCGCCGAGTTCCTGGCCGCCTATCTGCCCGGCGCGCCGGAGGGCTCTCCCCTCCACGCGCTGCCGCTGTACTTGTCTGTCGATCGCTATCGCCGTGCGGAGCGCAAGGACGCCGCGCTGCTGCAGTGGACGAACGACGAGCGCGTCCGCGCCGCGGTGCTGGCCGCGTTCTCGCACTGGCGGGCCGCGTTCGAGCAGGGTGTCCGGTGGCCGGTGGTGGACGAGAGCCACCTTGCCCACGCGCTGTGGGCGAGCCGCCGGCCGCGGGAGGCGGCCGAGGTGTTCACCGCGATGCACCCGTTCGTCGCCCCGGAACCCTGGGTGACCATGGCCACGGACCGGGCGGACGACCTGCTGCGGCAGGCGATGGCCCAGTCGTACGCCGCCACCGGCTGACCAACACCCGCCACTTCTTCACCCGGCACCGAGCCGGGCCCAACTCCCCTTTCTTCTGCGGAGGTTTCGCCATGCCCAGATCCCGTCATGCCGCACCCCAGGCCGAGGATGACTATCTTCTCTCTCTCGGCTACGAGCCCGAACTGACCCGCCGGATGGGCGGTTTCGGGAATTTCGCCGTCAGCTTCTCGGTCATCTCGGTGCTCAGCGGCTGTATGACGCTGTTCGGCCTCGGCCTGGTGAGCGGCGGGCCGGCCGTGATGATGTGGGGCTGGGCGGCGGTCGGCCTGGCCGTGCTGCTGGTCGGCATGGCGCTGGCGGAGGTCACCAGCGCCTACCCCACCTCCGGCGCTCTCTTCTACATGTCCAGGCAGCTCGGCGGGCCCCGGTGGGGCTGGCTGACCGGCCATCTGAACCTGCTCGGGCTGCTCGGCGGAATCGCGGGCATCGACTACGGGGCCGCGTCCTTCATCGCCGCCTTCTGCGGGCTCCAGTGGGGGCTCGTGCCGACGCCGGGCACGATCCTTGCGATCTTCGCGGGCGTCCTGCTGCTGCACGCCCTGCTGAACGTCTTCGGCGTCCGGGTCGTCAGCGTCCTCAACTCGATCTCGGTGTGGTGGCACCTGCTCGGGGTCGCGCTGATCGTCGGCGTGCTGGCCGTCGTCCCCTCCCACCACCAGTCCGCGTCCTGGGTGTTCACCCATTTCGAGAACGGCACTGGCTGGTCCAGCCCGATCTACGCGAGCGCCATCGGTCTGCTGCTGGGCGGCTACACCTTCTGCGGCTACGACGCCTCCGCGCACATGAGCGAGGAGACCACGGACGCCCGGGTGACCGCGCCCCGCGGCATCGTCCGCTCGATCTGGGTGTCGCTGCTGGCCGGCCTCGTGCTGCTGGGCGGCCTGCTGTTCGCGGTGCAGGACTACGCCGGGACGGCCGGCGCCGCCCTGCCGCCCGCGCAGATCTTCCTCGACGCGCTCGGCACGGGCGGTGCGAAGGCGCTGCTGCTGGTCGTCATCGGCGCGCAGTTGTTCTGCGGCAGCGCGGAGACCACCGCCGCGAGCCGCATGATCTACTCCTTCTCGCGCGACGGTGCGCTGCCGGGCTCAGCAACGTGGCGCCGGGTCTCCGCCGCCGGCACTCCGGTCGCCGCGGTGTGGCTGGCGGTGGCGGTGGCGTTCGTCCTGGCGCTGCCCTCGCTCTGGTCGGCCACCGCGTACGGCGCGGTGACCGCCATCAACGTGATCGGCATGACGCCGAGTTACATCATCCCCGTCTTCCTGAAGCTGCGGTATCCGGAGAAGTTCACCCCCGGCCCGTGGACTCTGGGCCGGTGGAGCCGGCCGGTGGGGATCGCGGCGGTGGTGTGGGTGGCGGTGCTGACGGTGCTGGTGTGCCTGCCGCAGCGCGCCCCGGTGACCGTCGACACCTTCAACTACGCGCCGATCGCGGGGTTGGCCGTGCTCGCGCTGGCGTGGGGGTGGTGGAAGGCGGCGGGTGACAAGTTCAACGTGCCGGTGGTGTCCGACCCCACCATGACCAAGATCGCGGCCGAGATCGTATGAGGACGACGATGCGGACCCCCCGCTCCTCCGCCGTCCCTGCTGCCGCGCCAACCCAGCCGGTCGGGCCGCTGGAGCAGCTGGTCGATGCCTTCGACCTGGACACCATGCTGGTGGCAGTCATCGACCAGCAGGGCAGACTCAAAGGCAAGGAGTACGACGCGGCCGGGCTGGCGGCTCGGCTGGAGCCGGGGAGGGTCCTGGAGGTGTGCGGCTACGTGCTGGGCACCGATGTGGACATGGTCCCGGCGGCGAGCGGCCCGTTCTCCTGGCAGTCCGGGTTCGGCGACATCGAGGTGCTGCCCGACGTCCAGCGGGTCCGGGTGCTGCCGTGGCTGCCGGCCACCGCGCTGGTCCTCGCCCACCCGGTCAGCTGCGGGGCCCCACACCCGCTGGCACCGGAGACGGTGCTGGAGCGGGAGCTGCGCCTGCTGGCCGACCTCGGCGTCACACCCCAAGTCGGCATCGAGACGGAGTTCGTCCTCTACGAGGGCACCGTCCGGGACACCGAGTCGTCCGGGTGGCGCCGCCTGCGTCCCGCGGCCGGGGGCAACCGCGACTACGCGCTCGACCAGCCGTCCGTGGTGCGGGAGTTCGGACGCCGCCTGCGGCAGGTCCTCGCAGCGGCCGGTCTGCCGGTCGAGGCCGTCAAGGGCGAGGGAGCGCCCGGCCAGGTCGAGGTCACCTTCCCCTACGGGCCGGCCGGGGAGGCGTGCGTCCAGCACGTGCTGTTCAAGCACGCCGCGAAGACGGTCGCGGACGAGCAGGGGCTGACGGCGTCGTTCATGGCCGCGCCCGCCACCGGGGTCGGCTCGGGGATGCACCTGCACATCTCCCTGCACGACGGCGACGGCCGATCGCTGCTGGCCGCCGCCCCGGAGCACGGCACGGAGCTGTCGGAACTGGCCGGGTCGGCGGCGGCCGGACTGCTGGACGCTCTGCCTCAGCTCGCCCCGCTGTGGGCGCCGTACGTCAACAGCTACAAGCGCCTCGCCGACCACTCCTTCGCCCCGGCTCGGCTGGCCTGGGGCCGGGACAACCGCACGTGCGCGCTCCGGGTGGTCGGCCACGGCCGCAGCCTGCGCCTGGAGGTGCGGCTGCCGGGTGCGGACGCCAACCCGATGCTCGCCCTGGCGGCGGCGCTCGCCGCCATCCGGCACGGCATCACCGCCCAGCTCACGCCCCCGCCGCTCACCAACGGCGACGCCTACGTGCTGCCCGACGCGCCGCGAGTGCCGCAGTCCCTGGAGGAGGCGGTCGGCCTGTTCGAGGCGAGCCCGCTGGCCGACGAGCTGCTCGGCGAACCCGTGGTCGCACACCTGGCGCGTGTGGCCCGCATGGACCTGGACCACCACGCCGCCCGCGTCACCGACGCCGAGGTGGAACGCGGCCTGGCCCAGGCATGACCGCCGGGCGGCGGCGGGACTGACCCCGCTCCCCGCCGCCGCCCGGTACCAACCCCTCTTCTCTCTTCTCCCGCTGGTCGGAGGACTTCGTGAACACCACCACCGCCCCCGCCGTTACCACCGCCCCCGCCCCCGCCGCTGCCGGAGCCGAGGCGGCCGGGCCCGGCGCCGTGCCCGACCTTCTGGCCCGGCCGCACCTGGTGGGCGTGGCCGAGCCCGGCATGCAGGGCCTGGCCCTGTGGCTGGCCGGCGGCGGCGCCACGGTCACCGGCACCGTGCCCGACCGGCTCGCGGACAGTCCGGAGGTGGCCGCGCTGAGAGCCGCGGGCGTGCACGTCGACGTCGGCCACGACGCCGCTCACCTGCCCACCGGTGCCAGCGCCGTGGTGTGGTCGGGCGTCGTCGCCGAGTCGCAGCCCGAGCTGGACCGGGCGCAGAAGCTGGGCCTGCCGGTGCTGGGCCGGGCCGAGGCCCTGACCGAGATCGCTGCCGCGGCCGGGGCGCGGACGGTGGCGGTCGGCGGCAGCCACAACACCGCGACGGCCGCCGCTGCCCTGGCCGTGGCGCTCGGCGACAGCGCCGGTTTCATCCTCACCGCCGCTCCCCGGGGCGGCCGGGCGGGCAGGGCCGCCGCGTCGCCGGGCACGGGGCGGCTAGTGGTGGACTTCTGCCCGGACGCTGGGACGCACGAGGCGACGCCGCCCTTCGGCTGGCAGGGCCGTCCCCGGCCCCACTTCGTGCGCCACCGGCCGGAGCCGGCCGTCGCGTTGATTCTCACCGCTGCGGAGAACCAGCCCCACTTCGAGGACAACCCGGCGGGCCTGGACGCGGCCGAGCGGCTGGCCACGGTCGCCGAGCGGGTCGTCCTGCCCCTGTGGGACACGGGCGCCGTCAATCTGAAGGCCCGCTTGGCCGATCGCGCCGAGCGCGGCCTGCCCTCGCCCTTCGCCTACACCGTCGGCCGCGACCGGGGCGCGGATGTGTGGGTCATGCCGATCGAGTGGACCGGCACCGCGCACCGCGTCACCATCCGCCACGGCGGCACCGACCACACCTACCTGCTGCCGGTGCCCGGCCGCAGCCACGCCCTGGCCGTGTGCGCGGCCATCGCCACCGCGCTGGTCATGGACGAGGACCCGGCCGCCGTCGCCGAGCGCCTGGCCGGCTTCCACAGCGTCGAGCGCTCCCTGGCCCCCCTCGGCACCGAGAAGGGCATCAGCGTCGTCGACTCCCGCGCCCGCCACCCCGAGGAGATCGCCGCCGACCTCGCCGACGCCGTCCGGACGGCCGCCGCCACCGGCGGGTCGGTGGTCGCCGTCCTGGAACCGGACGGCCTGGCCCGCACCCGCGCCCACGGCACCAAGATCGGCCGCGCGCTCCAAGGCGCGGGCAGCGTGCTGCTGCTGCCCGTCCACACCCCGCTGACCCTGGTCCTGGACGTCACCGACCCGCTGGCGGCCATCGAGCGGGCCGCCCGCGAGAAGCTCGGCAAGGGCGCGGTCCGCCGCCTGCGCAGCGGACCGCGCGAACCCGGTTTCGAGCAGCAGATCGCCGCCTTCGCCGCCCCCGGCGACCTGGTCCTGCTCATCGGCCCCGACCACGGGGTGGCGGCCCGCCTCGGTGCCCGGATGCTGTTCCACCTGGCCGCACCCACCGCGCCCGTCCCGCACCAGCTGTGACCCGGCCAGGAGACAACGTGTCCAACGGAGTTCTGCGCGACCTCACCATCAAGGAGGTCGCCCTCACGAACCTCATCGCGGCCGGGCTCACAGCCCGCGACATCGCCCACACCTCCAGCGCCTACAGCAGCACCGAGGCCGCCCGGAAGGCCATCGAATACCTCCTGCGCAAGACCGGTGCCGGCCACCGCCTGCAGCTCACCGCCTGGGCGACCGCGGCGAAGACCGTCCCCGGCCCGGTGCGCGAGTCGAAGGCGCTCACCTCCACACCCACGATCCCGCCCCGGATGCTGGAGATCCTGCAGGGCTGGGCCGACGGCCTCGCCACCGAGGAGATCCGCCACGGCCTCGGCACGGCCCAAAATTCCATGGAGACCTACATCCGCACCCTGCAGGTGCACCTGGACGTGGACAGCCCCGAGCAGGCCGTGGTCGTGGCCGTCCTCGCTGGCCTCGTACACGTGGCCCTGCCCGGCGCACCGCTACCCGCGGCCCTGGGGAGCGCGCCGTGAACGCGCCCCCGCCCGCCCCGGCGGGCACCGACCACGTCCAGCGATCGTCGGACGAGGCCGCGGCCGACAGCCGCCTTCGGCGCATCGCCTCCAGGGCGCTGTTCCTCGGTGCCAGCACCGGACTCGGCATCGGGCTGGCCGTGGGCTTCGTCCTCGGCTGCCGACCCGTGCTGCGCGTCACCACCGTCCTCGTAGCGGGCCCCGTCCTCCTCGCCGCCGCCCCTACGGCCGTCCAGGAACTGCGGCTCCACCGCGAAGGCCGGCACCCCTTGTTCCCCCGGGGTACCCGCGCCGATACGCAGCCGCCTTCGACCGTGCCGGACCGGATCGGGGAGGAGTGGCGGTGACGCCCCGTCGGATGATCAGCCGGGCGGGAGCAGCGATCGTGTGCTTCCTGCTCGGCGTGCCCACCGGCGCGGCCGTGCTGTACCTGATCGAGAACCGCGAGCGCGCCCAGCCCGTCTGGCTCGCGCTCGCCGCCGCCCCCGCCCTCGCGGCAGCGGCGGCCACCGACTGGCTGCTGCGCCGACGCGCAGGAGCCGACCGCACCACCCATGGCGGCCGTCCGGGTCAGGGCCGCATCCGTATCCGCACCGACCGAAACCACCGATGACGACCACCACTGCCTCCGCACCCTCCCTGCAAGCCCTTCCGTTGCGCTTCCCCCGCCTGCTCACCACCCATCCCGGGGTCATCGTGGACGCTGCCGCACTCCTGAGTGCCCACAGAGCCACCCCAGCGGACACGCTGTCGCCGCTGTTCAGCCTCCTGTTCACCGCACGCGAGAAGGGGTGCCCGGTGCTGCTGTACACCGAACGTCCCGGCGAGGAGGACGAGTTGCAGCGCCACGGCGTGCCGAGGCTGTGGACGGTCATTCTGGAACCCGGCCCGCTGACCGCGGTGTCGAAGATTCCGTTCGTCCGGGCGCTGTCCCTCGACCGTGCCAACAAGGTGCTTCTGCCGATGCCGGCGCTGTGGCCGACCGTCTACGGAGAGCTGATCGGGGACCCGCAGCATCCCGCGCGGGTGGAGCCACTGACGGCGGGGATGATCGGCCTGCGCGCGGCGGGATACAACGACAAGCAGATCGCCGAGCTGATCGCCGAACAGGGGGACTGCCACAGGTCCACGCCCTCCAACGCCCTCAACGCCGCCGCCATGCGACGGGGCTGCTTGAACACCGCGCACCTGGTCGCCCGGGACATCGTTGACGGCTACCTCGATCCGGAAGCCGCTCTGCGCAGGACCGTTGGAGAACCGGACGACCTCTCCGAGGTACAGCGCGAGGTGCTCGTCCTCTCGCTGGAGTCCAACAGCCTGACCGGCTTGGCCCTGCGCCTCGGGTGCACCCGGCCTGCCGCGAACAAGCACAAGCGGGGGACGCTCGAAGCCTTGGGGGCTCGGACCGTCACCCACGCCACGGCCATCGCGCTGGCCCTCGGCTACCTGCCCGACCACGCCGTCCCCGCCCGCAGCCCCTACCCGCCGGACCTGCGGAAGGCCAAGAGCCTGCAGCACGGCGAGACGGCCCCTGCCCGGACCGAGGGAGCCGAACGACCGTGACGACCCGCCCCGCACCGCTGCCAGGACCAGCGAGCCCCGGGAGCGCCGAGCCCGCCTCCGCACGAGACGGCCTGCGCTACATCGAGGCGCCGCAGCCGTTCGAGCCGGACGGCCTGCCCACGGTTTATCTGGCCGGGGCGACCGTCGACTGCCCCGACTGGCAGTCGCAGGCTGTCCGTCTGCTGGCGGACGCCGGCTTCGAGGGCACCGTTCTCAACCCCCGGCCGTCCCGCAACGCGGCGGCCGATCCCTACGCGGCGTGGACCCCGCTGGGCTGGCAGGACCGCAACATCCGCCGCGTCGACGTGGTGCTGTTCTGGAATCCGATCGGCCACCACCACGTACGGAGCTGCTACGAGGCCCGCCTGTTCACCGGGCAGGGCGGGGCGGTGGTCGTCGGCTGCGACCCCGCCGACCCGGTGCAGCGGGCCCACCGGGCGCTGCTCGACCACGCCCTGCCGTGGCTGCCCGTCGCCGACACCCTCGCGGCCACCGTCTCCGCGGCCCTCGCCGCCCTCGGAACCGCCGACTCGGCCCGGCGCTGACCACCCATCACCCACCCGCTTCTGCAAGGACACTTCCATGCTCCGCACCCAGCCCCGGTACCGGATCGAGGACCACGCGCTCCTCAGCAGCACCGGCTCGGCCGCCCTTGTCCTCCCCGACGGGACCATCAACTGGGCGTGCCTGCCGGACTTCGACTCGCCGTCGGTCTTCACCTCCCTGCTCGGGCGTCCCGAGCACGGGTACTGGCGGGTCGGGCCGGCCGTCCCGGACGGGCCGCCGCCGGTCGCCGACCGCCGCCAGTACGTGGGCGACACTCTGGTCCTGCGCAGCGAGTACGACACCCCCACTGGCACCCTCGCCGTCACCGATTTCATGCCCGCCCCCGACCGTCTCGGCATGGTCGCGCCGCGGATCGTGCGGATCGTGGAGTGCGTGAGCGGCGTGGTGCACGCCGCTTCCGTCTACCGGCCCCGTGCCGACTACGGTTCCACCGCGCCGGTCATCCAGCGGGCCAGCTCCGGCGCCCCGTGGCTGGAGGCGGTCGCCGGGGCCGACACCTACTGGCTGCACAGCGACCGCGACCACTCGGTCAACCGCGACCGGGTGTGCCGCGCCACCATCACCCTCACCGCCGGTGAGAGCGCCACGTTCACCCTCACCTGGGGCCCCACCCGACGGGTTGCCACCGCTCCCGCCCGGCCGGACGCCTACGCCGAGCTGGCCGCGACCGTGCAGTACTGGGAGGAGTGGGCGCGCGGGTGCACCTACCGCGGCCCCTACCGGGAGGCGGTGGTGCGCGCCGCCCTCACCCTGGCGGCGATGTGCCACCCCTCCGGCGGGATCGTCGCCGCGCCGACGACCTCCCTGCCCGAGTGGCTCGGCGGCGAACGCAACTGGTGCTACCTGTACGTCTGGGTGCGCGACAGCGCGCTGACCGTCGCCTGTCTGCTGCGCGTGGGCAAGACCGAGGAGGCCGGGCGCTGGCGCGACTGGCTCCTGAAGCACCTCGACCCCGAGTACCTGCGGCCGATCTACCGCCTCGACGGCTCCACCGACCTCACCGAGCGGGTGCTGGACCACCTGCCCGGCTACGAGGACTCCCGGCCGGTGCGCCTGGGCAACGGC